>JBKJJR010000368.1:0-4516 GCA_046597835.1 Pyrinomonadaceae bacterium | reverse complement strand
GTAGCCCGTTGCTCCCGCACTGGGATTGTTCGCAAAGATGTTGCTGCGAATATCAAGAGCTCCCGGTGCCGTCACTGCGTTCGAAATGAGTATTGCCGCGGTAACTCCTGTCGTTTGGGTGGAATTTAGGTTCACCGAGTTATGGTAAAGCTTGTAACCACCTGCTCCGGAGCCGTTTATTGCGATGCCGAACCCGTTGCTTGCGAGGGTCGCCGAGCCCAGCGCCGCTACGTCGGACACAAAATTGTTCGCGATCGTGACATTTGCGGCGGGGGAGGATGATGCGGCCTCGATGCCGAAGGCACCTGTGCCGGTCGGCCCCAAATTCTTTATGTCGCGGATCGTGTTGTTAACGACAAAGCCAGAGCTGACAGTGCCGGTTATCTGAATACCGCTCACGGCCCCGGACGTCGTCGCCGAATTGACGCCCTGGATCAAATTCCCGTTTATAGTAAACGCTTGTGCATTGCCTATCTGGATGCCGCGGAGCTCGATCCTATCCGAAGCGTTGGTCGATCCGAGACTGTTGGACAATATGTTCCAGTTCTGATCCACAGCAGCTGCACCGCTGATGTAGACCGAATTCTGGACACGGTATATGAGGTTGTTGCTGATCGTGTTATTCGAGTTGGCCGCAGCCGCCGGACCGCCGAGCGTTGTGCCGCTGCCGGCGATAATGCCCGCTACGATCGTTGTTCCCGTTGAACCTGATATGACGCAGTTCTTAACCGTGTTGCCGACCGCACCGTTCGACGGGGCTGCGGAGCCGATCCAAACGACGGTTCCTGCCACGTTACCGAACGTGAGGGTCAAACTACGGTCCGCACCACCGTTGAGCGAACCGTCGATAGTTATGTTGTCGGCACCAGCAAGCCGCACCATTCCGAGCGCCGATCCGTTGCCCGAGATAGTCCTTGCGGCACCGCTGGGCTTGATGATGAGACCAAAACCTCCCGGAAGCTGGTTCAAAGCGACCGCTCCGGTCTCGCTGTTCAGGTCGGAAATAATATTGGCAGTGACGTTACCAGCTGCACCAACAAGATTTAGCGTGTCGAAAAGGCCGCCTGCATTGGTCAGCGATGCGTAATCGCCGCCCGAACCAACTGTCACCGTACCGCTGAGATTCGTTGCAACGTTCCATCCGTATGTCGCGGGACCTGCATCGACGTTGCCGACAGCGTCCGCGGCCTTCACCTGGAATGTATGCGAGCCAGCCGAAAGTCCACTGTAGGGCTGGGGCGAGGTGCATGGCGAGAACGCGGCTAAATCCAGTCTGCATTCGTAGCTGGCGACCGTGCCGCCATTCGGGTCCGTTCCGCTGAATGTGAACACGACACTGGCGCTGCTCGGGTTCGTCGGATTGGTCAATATCTGCGTCTCCGGCGGCGTGGTGTCAACCGTCCACGTGTAACTCACCGGCGTTGGGTCCAGATTTCCCGATGCATCCTTCGCACGAACCTGGAATATATGGGAACCTTCAGCCAAATCGTTGTAATTCTTGGGCGAAGTGCAGGTTGTAAACGCGGCCGTATCCAATTGGCATTCATACCCTGCGACCGTTCCGCCATTCGGGTCCGATCCGCTGAACGTGAACACTGCGCTGGCGTTGCTCCGAGTTGGCGGATTGGTCAGTATCTGTGTATCCGGCGGCGTCTGGTCCACTTGGTCGGCTCCGATGTCCGGGGGTACGGCCCGCGTCTCGTTGTCGAAATCGATCGTCATGCCGCTGATTGACGTTCCGGCCTTGAGCATTGAGCTGCTGAGCGTCAAATGCAGATCGGCGAAGGTGTCGCTAAATACCGGGTCGGCGGCCAATGAATTCAGGTCTTTGCCCGTCGCGGAACGCCATCCCGTTAGAGTCGGGATGTCCGTACCTGACGATCCCAAGCCTCCTGTTCGGAAACCCGCGGCGTTGGCTCCGCTAGAATAGAAATCGTTGTAGTTCGACGTCAGATTCGTGAAGGTCGACGTGACCATTCCGATCGCGAAGCTCTTCGCATTAACGCCGCCGCCGGAAGTCTGGGTGGTGTAGAAGATGTTGTTCCTCAGGTCAACGGTCGGGTTCGAGCCCGTGATCGCGATGCCATAACTTCCGCCTTGTGAACTTACAGCTCCCCGGTCGCCGGTCATCGCGACGCTGTTGAAATAGACCTTTGTACTCGAGCCGGCAACCCCAGTGACGAAGATCCCCGCCGTTAGATCAATCGACGTGCTGGCGGCCGCCACGCCGCTGATCATATTATTCGAGATCGTGTTGGCTCCGCCCGCCCCGCCGGAGATCCCGATTCCGATACCGCTGAATCCAGTGGTGTTGATACTGACTATTCCGCGGATCCTGTTTCGCGATATCAGCGAGTTCGTGATCCTTCCGTTAGCGACGGTCGTCGTAGTGTAACCCTGCATTCCCGCAGCGATGCCATAGGCGTCCACGCCCTCGTCATCGACGATGCCGCCGAGGGTGTTCATCGTCACCTGCATATTATCTTGGTTAAAGATAAGCATTCCGCCTCGGCGCAGCCGCAGGGTGGACGTGGCCGCGAGATCGTTCATCGTGATCACGTGGCCTGAATTCTGCGTCAACGTATCCGGGCCGCCGTCGTAGAGGCCGATGACCGACCGCTGGAAAGCGCAGTTTTCGACTCTCGCGTTATTGTTCGGACCGCCGTTGGCTCCGGCGGTCGGGCCGCCGATGTGGAGTCCGACGAGTGTCTGTGTTGCGTCCTGACCTGAAATGACAACGTTCTTTATGGTGAACGAGTCGGCCGTATTTGCCACCGCGCTGACGCCTATTACGCCCCCAAATCCCGCGTTGATGCTCGTGTTCTGGATCGTAAGATTACGCAGCGAAGCGTCGCCGCCGATGGCGTTCGCCGCGCCACCGTTCAGCGAGCCGTCGATGATCACTCTATCCGCATCTGTGATCTTGAGTACGAACGAATCGCTGCTTCCCGAAATGACTCGAGCCCCTCCCGAGGGCTTGATCGTGATCGAATATCCCCCGACGCCTTCTTCCGTTGTCTGATCAAACGGGATCGTACCGGTCTCGGCTAACAGGTCCGAGACGATGTTGATCGTCACATTTGCGCTGATGACGCCGCTGTTTAAGGCCGCGAACACGCCGCCCGGATTCGTAAGTGACGCGTATGTTCCGCCCGTGCCGACGGTTATGGTCCCACCGAACTGCAGCGTTATCGCATAGCTGTTCGGTGTGGTCGGCGGCGACGTAACGTTATTTACCCCGGTGCCCGCAAAGCCCACGCTCGGATTTGCATTCAAATTGCCGGTCGTATCCTGTGCTACCACGAAATACTGCACTACCTCGCCGGTCGATACGGTACCGCCGGTCAGAAGCGCGTAATTAACGGGGCAGTTGTACGAGCCGTCCTTTACGGTTCCGCCGGCAAATACGCACGCCGTCGAGACGTAACTCGGAGCACTCGACTTTTTGTAGTAGATCCGCGGCAAATTGGCCCCTGACGCCGCGGCTGTTGAGTCGGCGACGTTGATCGCAAGAGTGCGGTCCCCCGTCGTAGTAACGTCCCCCAGCGGAGCATACGTGATCACCGGGGCACTGGCGTCAAGGTAGATACCATCGAACTCGTCCGCACCCAGATCCGGAGCAAAACCGGCTCCGTTGGCAGAACCGACCGGCCCCGGACGCGTTTGGCCATCGATGTCGGACGTCAAGCCGGATATTGGCGTACCGCCCGATTCAAGAGCGGACGGCGTCAAGCCTGCGTTGATGTGCAGGTCGCTGGCACCGTTGGCGAAAGTGACCGTGATCCCGGAAAGCGAAGCTCCGTCGCCCACCGATGCCGCTTTCCAGCCGGCGAAAGTGGTATCGGCGCTCCAGTATCCTACTGTTGCCGGGTTCGCGTTAAGAACATTATAGTTCGACGCCGCGGCCGGCCAGCCCGTAGCCGAAGAGCCGCCCGCTACGCCGTAATTATTGGCGATCGCATAGTGCTTGCCGCTGCCGCCGGATCGCGTGTTGTTGAAGACATTGTTTCGAATGTCGACGGTCTGGTTTCGCGAGGTCTGAAGATCTCCACGCAGGAAACCCATACTCGGCAACGCGCCGGATGTGACCGTACCCGCAATATTGACGGTGTTGAAGTAGATCCTGTCGACCGGTAAGGGTGTGGCAACTTCATTCGCCCAAATGCCGATGATGGCCGTATTGGTCGCCTGGCCAGTGCCCAGCGAGATCATATTATTCTGGACGTTTATCGCCGTCGTCGCCGAACGGATGATAATCCCGGCGATCATAGCCGGAGTCGCGGCCGCCGTCGACGTACTCGCGTTACTAAGTCCGAATATTTTGTTGTTAGCAATAACGGTGTTAGTCGCCGAACCGTGCGTTATACCGGCCACTACGGTATTCAACGCAGCGGTGTTCTGAGCCGATATATTGGAGATCGTGTTGCCGGAGATCGAGACGTTCGTTCCCGTCAGGAACTGAATACCCAATGCAGCCGTGTTCGCACTCAAGGTGCCCTGAAGCGTGCTGTTTGTC
>JBKJJR010000372.1:0-5458 GCA_046597835.1 Pyrinomonadaceae bacterium | reverse complement strand
CTTGTTGATTTAATTGGCTCCGCAGGTAAGACTCGAACTTACAACCCTTCGGTTAACAGCCGAATGCTCTGCCATTGAGCTACTGCGGAATATGGCACGCCCGCTAAGGCGAACTTAAAGATTAGGAATTTCGCCTGCCGTTGTCAAGTTTATTCATGGCGTTGTCATGTAACACAAAACTCCTATACAATTGAGCAAAAATGGCAAAAGCAAAAATCAAAACCACTCAAAATGATGCCAGCGTCGAGGCGTTTTTGAATTCGATCGCCGACGAACAGCAGCGTGCCGACAGTTACAGAATAGACGCAATTATGCAGCGTGTGTCCGGCGAGAAGCCGAAAATGTGGGGCCCGTCGATCATCGGTTATGGCTTCCGGCACATAATATCTCCGTCGGGGCGTGAGGTGGACTGGCTTAAGATCGGGTTCTCGCCGCGTAAAGGAAAGCTCTCGCTGTACGTCAGCGTTGGTCAGATGGACCGTTACGGCGAAATTCTCGATCGGCTCGGCAAATACAAGACGGGGATGGGTTGCCTGTACATCAACAAGCTGGCAAATGTTGATGAAACCGTCTTGGAAGAACTTATTGCGGCTTCGTTCAAGAATAATCAAGGTTAGCTGGGTGGCCGGTTCTCGCATTCTCGCTCATTCCGTTTATAATTTCTCTTTGCTCGATGTAAGGAGAAAGTTCTGCAACACGAAACCATAATAATTCTCGATTTTGGCTCACAGTACACGCAGTTGATCGCCCGGCGTATTCGTGAACAGGGTGTTTATTGCGAGATACATCCGTTTCACCTGCAGGTTGACGAGATCGTTGCTAAACGGCCGAGAGGCGTGATCTTATCGGGCGGGCCTTCAAGCGTTGCAGACGAAGATGCACCGCGTGTCTCATCAGATTTTTATCAAAAAATAAACGTCCCAATCCTGGGCATCTGTTACGGGATGCAGCTGATCGCGGCCGATCTCGGCGGGGAGATCGAGCCCGCGATGCGGCATGAATATGGCCATGCTCAGTTAAAGGTATTGAGCGGGAAAACTGCTTTATTTAATGAACTACCTTTTGAGCTCGACGTATGGATGAGCCACGGCGACCATGTAACGCGGCTACCCGACGGCTTTCAAACGACCGCGACCACCGGCGATGTCGTCACCGCTATTGAAAACCCGACGCGGGGCATTTACTGTGTACAGTTTCATCCGGAGGTCACGCACACTCCGCTAGGCAAAGAGGTTTTAAGAAATTTCTTATTTGAAATTTGTCATTGCAAAGGCGATTGGACGCCGGCTCAATTTATTGAGGAGGAAATAGAAAAGATAAGAGAAACTATCGGCCCGACGGGCAACGTTGTCTGCGGCCTGTCCGGCGGCGTCGATTCGACCGTCGCTGCGGTGCTCGTCCATCGGGCAATAGGCGAACGTCAGACGTGCATATTCGTGAATAACGGTTTACTTCGGTATCGCGAATTTGAAGAGACCCTTCAGCTTTATAAGGACAATCTGCACCTGAATGTTCGCGGTGTTGATGCGTCATCCGAGTTTTATGCTGGGCTCGAAGGCGTTGTTGAGCCGGAAAAGAAGCGCAAGATCATCGGCGGCAGGTTCATTGATGTTTTCGACGCCGAGGCTAAAAAGATCGGGGACGTAAAATGGCTCGTCCAGGGAACCCTCTACCCGGACGTGATCGAATCGGTCTCGGTTCGCGGCGCGTCCGCCACGATCAAAACCCATCACAACGTCGGCGGCCTGCCCGAAAAAATGCACCTCAAACTTATCGAGCCGCTGCGTGAATTGTTCAAGGACGAAGTGCGGCTCATAGGCAAAGATCTCGGCATTCCGGACGAGATACTTGAACGTCACCCGTTCCCCGGCCCTGGCCTGGCCGTTCGCATCCTCGGGGACATCACGCCGGAAAAGATCGAGCTGCTTCAAAAAGCCGACCTGATACTCCGCGAAGAACTAAAGAATTTTGGCATATACAACGATGTGTGGCAGGCCTTCGCCGTGCTGCTGCCGATACAGTCAGTCGGCGTTATGGGTGATTTCCGCACATACGAAAAAACCGTCGCCCTGCGCGCCGTCACATCCACAGACGGTATGACCGCCGACTGGGCGCGTCTGCCGCACGATTTTCTTGCGCATGTCTCGTCACGAATCACATCCGAGGTACGTGGCGTCAACCGCGTGGTTTACGATATCTCATCAAAACCGCCAAGCACGATCGAGTGGGAATAGGCCTGCATATATGACCGATACAGACAGAATTGTTGAATTTCGCGCCGTCGGTTATACCAACGGCGAAGCCAAAATACTCGACGATCTTAATTTTTCGATCTCAAAGGGCGAGGTTCTTGTTCTGCTTGGCGAATCGGGCTGCGGTAAAACGACAACTCTAAAGTTAATCAACCGGCTTATTGAACCGACATCCGGCGAGGTTCTTGTCGATGGCAGATCCACAACTGATTGGGATCCCATAACGCTTCGCAGGCATATCGGTTACGTTCTGCAGGACGGCGGCCTTTTTCCGCATTTCACCGTGGCCGAAAATGTTGCTCTTGTTCTGCGGCTTCGAAATTGGGATGAAGATCGTAAACAAAAACGCACAATCGAGATGCTCGATCTGGTCGGCCTTGCCCCCGCAAAATTTGCCGCGAGATTCCCACACGAACTTTCCGGCGGCCAGCGTCAACGCGTAGGCGTTGCTCGAGCGTTGGCATCCGATCCCGATCTGCTGCTGCTCGACGAACCGTTCGGCGCCCTCGACGCAATAACACGCACCAATCTGCAAAAGGAATTTGCACGCCTGGTACGGGAGCTTGGTAAAACCGCCGTATTCGTAACGCACGATCTCCACGAAGCGATGCTGTTGAGCACGCGGATCGCTCTGATGGATAAGGGAAAGATAGTGTTGGTTGATACACCGCCGAATTTTGAGAGATCGGAACTGCCGCTGGCGAGAGCGTATCTTGAGACTGTAACACTGTGAGCTTTTTCGATTTCCTCAAACAAAACTGGCCCGAGTTGCTCACATTGACCCGCGAGCATATATTTCTTGTCTTTCTCTCGACCGGTGCGGCTATCGTGATAGGTGTTCCGCTTGGGATTTTATTGACCCGCGTCAGGTCGCTTCAAACGCCGATCCTTGGCTTTGCCAACATAATGCAGACGGTACCGAGCCTTGCGCTTTTCGGCCTGCTGATTCCTATTCCGTTTATCGGTGGTATCGGCGCGCGGACGGCGATAATTGCTCTTGCCCTGTATGCGCTTCTTCCGGTGATCCGCAATACTGTGACCGGAATTTTGGGGATCGACCCAAAGATACGCGAGGCGGCGGTTGCGATGGGTATGACCGACTGGCAGCGTTTAAAGGTGGTCGAGCTACCGCTCGGTATGCCTGTAATGCTGACCGGCATTCGCGTCGCCGTTGTAATTTCGATCGGTGTCGCCACGGTTGCGGCGGCGGTCGGTGCGGGTGGTTTAGGAACGTATATCTTTCGCGGCTTGCGGCAGAATGATAATGATTTGCTGCTCGCAGGCGCTTTGGCGTCGGCGATTCTTGCATTGCTGTGCGATTTTGCTCTAGGCCAGTTTGAAAAGTCGTATGCGATCGGTGAGAGATCATCGCCCCGAAGAAAATTCTTGGGGTTTTGTGCAATTGTTTTTTTGCTGGCGATCATAGCAGTCGGATCGTTTTCAAATTCCGAAATCGCAAACGAGAATAAAAAGATCGTTGTCGGCTCAAAGGATTTTACCGAATCTGTAATTCTCGCCGAGATCCTTTCTCAAATGCTCGAAAAACAAGGCATCTCCGTCCAGCGGCAGTTTGAGCTTGGCGGAAATCTCTCTCATGACAGCCTGATTTCCAAGCAAATTGACGTTTATCCCGAATATACAGGAACGGCTTTTACCGCAATCTTAAAACATAGGCCGATCACTGATCCGCAGGCGGTTTATGACCAGACTAAGGCTGAATATGCCGACAAATTCAAACTCGTGGTAAGCCCACCTCTCGGCTTTTCAAACGACTTTGCGATCCTCGTTCGCGGCAAAGTTGCCCGAAACAATAATCTCAAAACGATCTCCGATGTCGTTCCGTTTGCCAAAGGCTGGCAGGCCGGTTTCGGGCAGGATTTTATGTCACGGGCCGATGGTTATGCAGGATTTGCAAAGGCTTACGGCTTCAATTTCGCCAAACAGCCGCGCGAAATGGACCTTTCGTTAACATATAGAGCCCTGCAATCGGGAGAACTCGATATTATCGCCGGCAATTCGACGGACGGCTTGATCGCGGCCCTTGATCTTTACCAATTAGCGGACGACAAACACTATTTTCCGCCGTATCAGGCTGTTTTTATTGCGAGGCAGGATGTGGTAGAAACTCTGGGTGACACATTTGAAAAAGTTAAAAACGCGATCTCGACCGACGAAATGCGGCGGCTTAATTATGAGGTTGACGGCAATAAACGCTCGCCGAAAGATGTTGCAAAAGAGTGGATTGTCCTTAAATATTCGTCTTGAAAAGCGGTATCGTATTTGATACCATAAAGTCGGTCTATGGGAAAGTGCGATAAATTACTAGAAAAAGCTAGAAATTCACCGCACAATTTTCGATTTGAGGATTTATGTAAGCTTGCAGAATGTTACGGATGGATCTCGACACGGCATAATCGTTCGTCCCATCAGATTTATTTTAACCCGGAATTTCCGGATCATGACGGCGCAACCATGAACTTTCAGGATCGAAACGGTAAGGCCAAGCCGAGTCAGATTCGACAACTTCTGGATGCAATCGACCGTCTAAATGATTAAGTATGCCTAAATATTCTTTTAATATTGCATGGAGCGAGGAAGACAGTGAATACATCGCAACTTGTTCGTCTTTTCCCGGTCTGTCGGCGTTTGGAGAAACCGAAGAGGATGCTTTGCGTGAAGCAAAGATCGCTCTTCAGCTTTTCATCGAGTCATATAAAGAGCGTGGCATATCTCTTCCCAAACCGCCGCGAAATCCGACATACAGCGGTCAACTCCGGCTCCGGCTATCTAAATCGCTTCATGAGCGTGCGGTCAGAATGGCCTCGAAGGATGGCGTGAGCCTAAACCAATACATAAATAATGCACTAAACAGAGAGGTCTCAAGCGAAGAAGCAGTAAAAATATAATTGGTTTGATTCCATAAGGAAGCTGTATTTCTTGGAAATGAATAATTAGCTTGCTTATTTGTTATAAACCTGTATTATTAGAGTTTGATAATTCCGTATCTCATTCATCGACGGTAAAATCGCTTATATGTTTAAGCGTAATGGATAGTTCGAGAGACGGGTCGTTATGACTGTTAGAAGCGGTTCGCATTATTTTGCAAACCCCTCGAACGTAGGTTCCTTCGTTTTCACCGTTAGACTGAAGATCACTCCGCGTTAGTACTTCTTATTACATCCTGAAGATTTGTTTAGAGTTCCAAC
>JBKJJR010000028.1:0-6661 GCA_046597835.1 Pyrinomonadaceae bacterium | reverse complement strand
GTACTTATTCTTGGTTTTACCTTATGCGCGGCGGCTCAATCTGCGCCGGTGTTGACGCCGACATGCACGGCTCTCGCGGCGGGTTTTGATAATGTCTCGACGCTGCCGGGCGCCGGTTGGGTGCAGATCAACCACAGTGAACCTTTGGGGAAAGGAGTGTGGGCGCAGGGCAATCCTCTGGGGTACCCGGCGCAAACCGGAAATCCGGATGCGTTCATCACCGTTGGCTTTGAGAGTGGAATCAACACAGCGACGCTGAGTAATTGGCTTTTGACGCCGACGCTGGTGCTGCAGAATGGCGATGCGATGACCTTTTGGACGCGGACGGTGGAGGCCATTAAGTTTCCGGATCGTATGCAGGTTCGGCTTAGTACAAATGGGGCGAGCACGAACATTGGTACGACCTCGACCCAAGTAGGTGATTTTACGACTCTTTTGCTAGACATCAATCCGACCTACCAGATCGCGGGGCCGACAAGCTATCCAAACGTCTGGACGCAATACACGATAACCGTTACGGGCGTTCCGTCGCCGACCGCGGCAAGGTTCGCGTTTCGCTACTTTGTTGAAAACGGCGGGCCTAATGGTAACAATTCGGACGGTATAGGCGTTGATACCCTGACGGTCTTTAGCTGCAATGCTCCGCCGGGAATAAGCGGGACGGTCACTTACGGCAACGCTATCGCCGCACCGTCGCCGCGGTTCGTTTCAAATGTGACGCTCACGGGTACCGGAACTTCGACAGTGACGGGGATCACGGACTTTCCCGGTGGTAATTACTCGATGAGTGGTTTTGGGTTCGGCTCTTATACTGTCACGCCTAGCAAGACCTTCGGTGTCAATGGCGCGATAAGTTCGTTCGACGCGGGGAAGATAGCCCAGCATTCAGCCGGGCCGCCGCTGCCGCAGTTGACTGGAAGCCAACTGCTGGTTGCCGATGTAAGCAATAACGGCGCGATCACATCATTCGATGCCGGAATGGTCGCAAAATTTGCTGCCGGGCCTCCGTACACTGCACCCGGTATTGGGCTGGCGGGAAGCTGGAAATTTGTTCCGGCGAGCAGGAATTACGCGTCGGTCGTAAGCACATTTACTGCTCAGAATTATTCTGCGCTGCTGATGGGCGAAGTTTCCGGCAACTGGACTAATACCAGCGCGCGCGCGGAAAGTGGTGAGCAGTTGGCAGTCGGGAGCGGGCCGGTGCGAAGCATTGCCGTAAATTTGCAGAAGCTAGTGGCCACGGCCGGCAACGCAGTACTAATCCCGGTCCTTGTCGGTGATGTGTCGGGCAAGGGGATCATCTCTTATGAATTCGACCTTAGGTATGATCCACAGGTTATTCAACCGGTTTCAGATCCTGTGGATCTGGCAGGCACGGTAAGTCGCGGACTTAGTGCAGTGTCCAACGCATCGGAACCTGGAATTTTGCGAGTAGTCGTTTACGGACCGCTGCCGATTGATGAAAATGGGTTGCTTCTGAATCTTAAATTCATAACTGTCGGTTCCGCCGGCTCATCGTCACTTCTGAAATTCGAGCGGATAGTTTTCAACGACGGAGCACCGCGCACCGCCGTTGGTAATGGGCTGATCCGGCTGGTCCAATAGTTCCAAAGCAGAAATCATAAAAGAGGCCGGCTGAAATTATTTTTACAGCCGGCCATAACATTTTAAGCGCGAAATCAAATTAGAACTTCAGCCGGAACTGGCCGGTGAAACTGCGGCCTGCGCCGTCGATGCCCCAGCTCGGGTTTCGGTAAAACTGGTCAAAGATATTCTCAACCGCCCAGAAGAAGTTTGCGTTTTCGGTAACCCTGAAGCCGCCGCGAATATTTGCCACGCCATAGCCGGGTAGATATGTGAACATCGGCGCCGTAGCAAAGCCGGGGCCGAGAACACGCGTTAAAACCTGTGTGATATTCTCGCCGGTCGCCCGCAATGTGTAACCTGAGACCGCACCGTTGCAGGTTCCGGCGGTATTGAATGTCAGGCCCTGAACGCAGGCACCGCGGCGGAAGTAATTCTCGATCTGAGCACGCGTCCTCGTCGCTCCCGTGCGGCGATCCGAAAGGTCGAGGCTCGAGAGACGATCCTGCCGGTCGGCGAATGTTGCGTACGGCTCGATCCAAAAACGCGACCGGTTGTAACGCAGGCTGATAAATCCGGTCGGAGGCGGCGTTCCGCCCTCGATATTAGGCGGCAACCCTGTGTCTTTATCGGCCGCATGGATGTAGGTGAAATTGCCTTTTAGAACGAGATCGGTCCGTAGTTTTGCTTCGGCTTCATATTCGATACCCCAGATCTTTGCTGAGGTAAAGTTTGCACGAATCAGCACAGGTGACGAAGACGCTGCTACAAAGACAGCGCCGCCGGGCGCCTGGCTTGTGATAAGCTGCCCGCCGATCGTCTGGCCGGGAGTTATAGCCGGCAGGATCAATGCCTGTTTTGTGATCGCATCGACTATATCAAGTTGGAAAACAGTAAACTCAGTGTCGAACCGTTTGTGATTGTATCGAAGGCTTAGATCGTAATTATTGCTGAACTCGGATTTTTGTTTTGCGACCGGCAGCCCGGTCGAAACTGCCGTTGATGCGGCAGTAGTGCCTATCGTGCCGTTTGCTGCACCCGCGGTTAAGTAATCGACTTCAAATCCGTCGCCGGTCAGCCCGAGCGTTCCAAGATCGGTCATGCTCGGATAGCGAAATCCGCGGCCGTAGTTAAACGCGATGCGAAAGTTGTCAGTAGCGCGAACGACAGCGCCGATGCGTCCCGAGAAATTGGAGACGGTCAATTCGTCGTCGCTCCACAACGGTTGGCCGCCTATGAGCGGTGAATCGGCTGCCCGCACCTGGTATTGTACGCCACTGTAACGCATTGCACCCGTAATTCTCAGGCGGTCGGGCATCACATCCCATTGATCCTGGAAAAATATGCCGCCGCTGTTAAAACCTGCCTGATCAGGGACGCGCGGGCGCGAAGGCGTGATCGCATTGGATACCGGATTGTGAATATAGGCAGGTGAATTCAATTTTTCGTCATAGTAATCGCCGCCGATGAGAAAGGAATTATTTCGACCCGTCTGCTTATCAAGAAAAAAACTCGCTCCATAGGTGGTTGTTCGTTCGTACTGGTGCGTGATGTCGCCGAAAGGGTTGCCCTGGCCGCCCTGATTGACGCGTTCTTCGCGTTGGCTATTGTAGGAAACCGTAAAAGACCCGCTGTCAAAAAATCCGAGACCCTGTTTTACATAACGAATATAGCCAAAATCCAACATCAGATTCCGCAGATCGGCGATCAGGTTGCCGTCGCCGCCAAGTAGTTGATCGTGGCGTTTTCCGTCGTCCTGCTGGCCGCGATTGTAGTAAAAAACAAGCTGTTGATCAGCACTTGGAGCATAATGCGTACGAAACGTTCCGCCGTATTGCTGAAAGCCCGTGTCTGGGTTGCGGTCGTAAAGTATGTCGGACGGCAGGCCGAGAAAACGTGTTATGGCCGAGTGCGAGTCAAGGCCGTCGGCGGTTCGCAGATCACCGACTTCGCGTCCGACGAGATTTACATATCCGCCGAATTTCTGCGTTCCATAACTGAACAATACGTTTGAACCATAGCTGCGATCAGCCGTATTGAACCCTGCCATAAAATCGCCGTGAAACTCTGACGCATGGTCCCCGTAAACGCCGGTTTTTGTCACCAGATTAACGGCCCCGGCAAGTGAATCGGAACCGTATTGAGCTCCATTAGGCCCCCGAAGGACCTCGATCGACTGCAAACTGGAAGGGTCGTTGAGATTGAAGAATGTGTTGATACCGCCGCGCTGCGCGCCGTTTGTAGATCTAACGCCGTCAACAAAATTGACCACATTTTTTCCGGTCAACCCGCGTATGACTATCGCGCCGATCGTCGGGCTGGTTCGCTGCAAATTGAGCCCCACTTCTTCCTGCCCGGCCTGGGCGAGAACAGTGGTCGCCCGCTCGAGTATTTGTTCGGAACCGATCACATTAACCGCCTGCGGGACATTTTTTGCCTCCTCGCCGCGCCCGACCTCCGCGGTCACGGTCACCCGGCTTTCACCGACGGAAAGTGTGATGGTGGCCGCTGCCGCCTTCGCCTGAACGGTTTGTTCAAATACCGCGAAACCATGCGCCAAAACACGAAGATTGTAATTGCCGGCGGGCAAACCTTTGAACGAAAACTCGCCATCGCGATCAGTCGTCGTCGTCAGTCCGACGCGTGATTCCGGGTGTTGGATCGTCACGGTCGCACCTGTGACAACGCCGCCGTTCTGGTCTTTAACCGTGCCGCTCACCGAGGTTTGGGCTTGGACGTGAGCGGAAGCGACTAGGAACAGCACAAATGTTGTTATGGATGTAAATAGGAATCTTTTCATATATTTGTATGGCCTTAATCCGCGCTCGATATGGGAGCAGGCGAATAAAAATCTAGTTTTGCTTATCGTTCTATGGTGTAAAGGATGAAAGTTTATCAACACGGAAAAACTACTACCAGCATCCGTACTTGGTCGGATCTGTGAGCAGTTGAATCTTATTTTTGGACTTAGTCTTCGAGCCGGTAAGTGGCGACGCTGGTAGGCGTTTCGAAGCAGCGGACTTTGAACACCTTTACCCGGTCGTCGGCGACGCGGGTGTTTAGGTATTCGAGGAAGTAGCGGGCGAGATTTTCGGCGGATGGATTCAATTCTTCGTCAAAAGGCGGAAGCTCGTTCAGGTTACGGTGGTCGAGATATTTGACGATCTCGTCCGCCGCCGTTTTGAGATCGCCAAAATCGATCAGCAGGCCGATGTTGTTCAACTCTGAACCGCGGGCATATATCTCGATCTTGTAATTGTGGCCGTGCAGGTTCTCGCACTTTCCTTTATACCCGCGCAGTTGGTGCGCGGATGAGAAATTGCGTTCGATCATAACTTCGTAAAACGAGGACATATATTAACGGTTGAAAAAAGCATACTCCATCTTTTTTACGACCGAGATCGGTTCACCGTTTTTGACGGCAGGTTCGAATTCGATCCGCTGTGCCGCATCGACTGCCGACGCGTCGAATTGGGGGCAACCCGAACGAACGACCAATACTACTTTCGTAACTTTCGCTGACCTATCAAATGTTAGTCTTATTACCGTTTTTCCCGACTCAATGTCACGGCAGCCTCGCGGACTCGGCTTGGGCCTGGTCTTTACTTTCAGAGGTTTATTTAGTGGACTTTCCTGAGCCTTATTCGAATTTCTATTGTCCTGCGCAAAGGAAAAACCTGCCGACGCGACAACCAAAAAAACAAGTGATGCCAAAAATAACGCGCCTGAACCAATTCTTTTCATTTTCATTGTTTTTGTATCCTAAAAGTAAAATAGCTACACCAATGCATTATTATCAAACAACTTAGACACATCATTCAAATCACTTGTGATCTTCATCCTCGGCAGGCTTTGCAGAAAATCGCGGCCATAGTTTTTTGTGCGGAGGCGCGGGTCAAGGATCGCTATGACGCCGCGGTCGGTGGTGCTGCGGATGAGGCGGCCGACGCCTTGTTTTAGGGTGATGACGGCTTGGGGGACGCTGTAGTCAAAGAATGAGCGTCCGCCGTTTTCGTCTATGAATTTGCTACGTGCCTGAACGATCGGGTCGGACGGGACGGCGAATGGAAGTTTGTCGATTATTACGCAGGACAGTTGCTCGCCGCGTACATCGACGCCCTGCCAAAAGCTGGAGGTGGCGAAAAGGACGGCGTTGGGCGTTTCACGAAATTTCTCGAGGATGCCGGTTTTTGACATCGACCCCTGCAAAAAGCACTCGTAGCCGATGCGTGACGAGACCAATTCGTACAACGCCGCCATCGATTGATTGCTGGTGCAGAGCACGAATGCGTGGCCCCGCGTCACTTGTAATATCTTTATTATTTCATTTGCGGCCGTCTGCGAGAATTCAGGTGACCGCGGGTCGGGCATTGCTTTCGGCAGGTAAAGAACCGCTTGCTTTTCGTAGTCGAACGACGAAGGAGCGACGAGCGTGTTCGTTTTGTCCTGCTTGAGGCCGAGGCGGTCGCGGATGAAGTTGAAGCTGCCGTTCGTCGAGAGGGTTGCCGAAGTCAAAATGCAGGTCTCGACTTTTTCAAAGAGCTTTTTCTGCAAAAGCTCAGACACGTCAACCGGCGACGCCTGCAGGAAAACGCCGCGTCCACGGCGTTCGAGCCAGTAAACAAAATTACGGTCAGCCTGTTTGACGATGAACTCGAAGTCGCTGCGTGTCTGTTTTATTCGTTTGACGACGCTTTCGGCTTCGGGGATCTTTTCTGAGTAAATGTCTATCTCTGTCTCAAGGCGGGCGAGAGATTCGTCGAGCGAATGATACGTTTCGCCGAGTTCGGTAAGGTTGTCGTCCCCATTTTTGCCCCGCGCAGAGAAAGCCTCGGCGAGCAGAGGGAAACGGCCGTCCTGGCCGCGGGCACTGGTAAATCTTTGCCAAAATTGGTCCGAATATCCGTTTATGCGTGTTGAGGAGCGCATTATCTGCGTGGTCGCTACGGCGTCGGTGATCGGCAGTTGGTTGGCGTCGTTGACGATCTCGTCGATGCGGAAATTGGAAACCTGAAAGCCAAAATAGTCGGCGGCGATGTCTTCGATCAGATGTGCTTCATCAAAAATGACGGCACCA
>JBKJJR010000353.1:0-4683 GCA_046597835.1 Pyrinomonadaceae bacterium | reverse complement strand
AAAGCACGAATGCCGTTTTCCTGTTCGGTCACGAACCGCGCCATTTTGTCCTCCGCAAGCGCAGTTACTTTTTCCGGCGAATTGCTCACGGTCATGTAATCCGCTTCCGCATTCTTTCGTTCGTTCTCAGCTTCCAAGAGCGCTTTATTAAGGCCGCTGAGGCGGTCGATAACGATCGTTTGCTCGTCGCCGGTTTTTAAAATGCCTTTGCTTTGGGTCAGGTCCACGAGCTTCTGTTCATCTGTCTTGATATCAGATTGCAGCGTAGCGATCCTTTCCTGCAAAAAATCATTCGTCTTTCGGCTTGTGCCTGAGCGTTTCTCCTGATTGACCAGTGTAAATGTTTCCGCAATGCTGTTTACGACAAAAGCGGCGAGCTCAGGATTGGTATTGTAAAAGGCGATGTCAATAAGCCGCGTATCTTTGACAGTTGCTCTAGCTTCGCGACGCGGCTCGATCTCTAGGTTTCGCCTTATCACCTCGACAAACGGCGTCAGTCTGACTGCCTCCGCGATCTCGTCGGATGTCGCGAGGCCTAAGTCTTCAACATTTGCATTGGCCTTGTCCGGTTTGTCGCTGGTCGCAAGCCCGATCGATTTGAGCATTGATCTCCAAGCGGAAGAATTTGCATTCAGCCGTGCCTGCTGAAAATCCGTATTCGCGTCCAGATTGTGTTCTTTTACAGACCGCCGCAGCAGGCTCTCGCTCCAAAGCAACTGTAATTGCGTATTAAAGTATGACGGATCGGGATTCGAAATAGGACGTTGGCGGTCACTTGTTATAAGGTCGGGATTATTCTGCTCGTTATCAACCTGAACCACCGCCTGTGCCCTGTAGACATTGGGCTTTCGCGCCATGTAGATCGCCGCCAGGGTGGTCATTAGAACCGCAATTCCCACAACGAGCCAGAGGCGCTTGCGAATCGCCCGCCAATAATCCAGCATTTGAAAGCCTTCGCGCTCGGTAACTTCGCGGTAAGCCGGATAGCGTCCAGACGGAGCAAACTGAGTCTCGAATTGATGCTCAAGTTCCCCTGCCTCATTCACAGGGCTTTTAATTATCCCGCGAGTCTCTTTCATACTTTATAGGCCACGGTAAACTACATTTGGCACTGAACTTTTTATGGTGTTGGTGATTCCACGCAAGATCGATTTAACCTTGTCCTCCGAAACAGCGACAATGTCATTCGGCTCAAGATACGGATCTTTTATCTTGCCTTTATCGATCTGATTTAGATCGAAGGTGAATTCTTCACGATCCGCTTTTCCCGGTGACTGTCTAAGTATTCGGACCTTATCCTTTTTTGCGGTGGGTTCTAGTCCTTCTGCCGAAGCAATAGCCTGGGTGAGCGTGATCGGATCACGTATTTTTAATGCTCCCTGCTTTTTTACATTCCCATAAACATAAACAATATCCGCGTCCAGTACAGATATTACATCGCCGGCTTTCATCCAGAGGGTTTGTTTGCCTTCTTGCACGTCGCGGATCTTAAAATCCATAACCGCGATCGAATCGTCTTCGGGCGAAGCGGCATTTTCTCGGCAATTTGAAGTGCTGCCGGTTCGCGCTACCAGCATTCGAGTTCCCGATTCTTTATTCGGGCCGCCGGCAAGTGCAAGCAGCTCGAGCAGATGAACTCTACGCGAAACATAAAAATTGCCGGGCTTTTCGACCGCGCCGATCACGGCAAAAGATTGTGATTTTTGTTCCGCAACCCTTACATTGATCTGTGGGTCCTTTAAATACTTTTCCTTGTATGCATTTGCGATGTCGTTCGCAAGTTCCCTTTCCGTCTTGCAAACCGCGATCACCGGCCGCTCCAATCTAAACAGAGCTATTGTGCCCGAAGCCCCAACGGCTACTTTCTGATTTAGATCAGAGTGATGAAATACCTCTATATCAATCACGTCCTGAAATCCGATTCTGTAACGGGCTTCTTCCTGAATAGGTGTTGCCGGAACAACATTTTGCTGTGTTGCCGTTTGGCCCAAAGCTGCCGCAACACAGAAAATACATAGTGTAAATACAATAGCCAACTTCATACTAAATTCCTGAAATCAAAAACGACTTACTTCTGGAACGATGCATATCCGATCGAACTTTTTTGTCTCCCCGGCAAACGAAACCAAACGCTAACGTAAACAATTATAATAACAAAAGCCTATCGCCTTTGAAAACAATCATTTTGAAAGTTACGCTGCCTTTCGCTAAACTTTGAGTCATAACGTCAGACAAAGCGATGGAAAACGCAACGCCGATGCTTCGGCAATATCTCGAGATCAAAAAACTCTACCCCGGAACTATTCTGTTTTTCCGGCTTGGTGATTTTTATGAGATGTTCAACGAGGATGCCATCCTTGGCTCTCGCGAACTGGAGATAACGCTGACGGCGAGGCATAAAGATACCCCGAATCCGATCCCTATGTGCGGCGTCCCGCATCACGCAGCATCAAACTATATTGCCCGCTTGGTGCGAAAAGGTTATCGAGTTGCCATTTGTGAACAGACCGAAACTGCCACAAAGGGAACAAAACTCGTAAAACGAGAGGTCGTCCGCGTCATAACGCCCGGCACCGCGATCGACCCGCAGCTCGTCGAATCAAAGGAATCGGTGTATTTGGCCGCCGTTTGCGGGAGCGGAGAGACATTTGGAGCGGCATTTCTCGAAACTTCGTCGGGACATTTTTTTGCGACCGAGATTACTGGTGTAGATTCTTTGCAAAAGATATGCGACGAGATCGCAGCATATTCGCCTCGTGAGCTTTTGTATCCGAGGTCAATGGAAAAACTAATCAGCCAGTTTTTTGGAGCGTCAAAAAATTCTGACTCAAATATTCTTTTTGAGGACGACAGGTCATTGCGATCATCCGATTTTCCTGCGATTACACTGACGCCGCTTGATGATGCGGATTTTGATCGACAAAATGCGGAAATCCTTCTCAAGCGTCAGATGGAGGTCGCTGAACTTTCGGGATTTGGCCTTGGCGGAAAAAATTCCGCTATCAGCGCTGCCGGAGCATGTCTCAAATACGCGCAGGAAACTCAGCGAACGGCTGCAGGCCATATCTCTGAAATAAAATATTTTGAATCTGTCGATTTTATGATGCTTGACGCGGTGACGCTCAGAAATCTTGAGATATTTGAATCGCGAGGCGAAAAAAGCAGGAACACGCTTTTTGGCGTGATCGACGAATGTGTCACAGGAATGGGCTCGCGGCTTCTCAAACAATGGCTATCGCGTCCTTCCTTAAAACGAAGCGAGATCCAAACCCGTCTTTCCGCTGTAACGGAGCTTTCCGATTCGATCCTGCGTGAAAAATTGCGGTTCTTGATGAAGGACGTGAGCGATCTTGAACGGCTCATCGGCCGCTTGAATCTCGGAACTGCAAGCCCACGCGATCTGATCGCATTGCGGAGCTCGATCGGACAAGCACCGCGTGTGAATGAAGTTCTCGCTGATTCTAAATCGCTGCTTTTGCAGGTTTTGTCGGAAAATATATTCGAACTTCCTGAAATACGCGATCTCATCGACCGTGCGATCAGCGACGAACCGCCGATCAACGTGAGCGACGGCGGCGTGATCCGTGACGGTTTTGACACGGAGCTTGATGAGTTGCGAGGCGTTTCGACATCGGCAAAACAAACCATAGCGGCATTTGAGGAAAACGAACGGACACGCACGGGCATCTCCAATCTTAAGATTCGTTTCAATAACGTTTTCGGATACTACATCGAGATCTCAAAAGGCAATATTTCGCGCGTTCCCGACGATTATGAGCGGCGACAGACTCTCACAAATGCCGAGCGTTACACAACGCCGCAGCTAAAGGAGTGGGAGCAAAAGATACTCGGCGCGGAGGACAGAATTGCTCAGATAGAGACAGAGTTATTTTTGCAAGTGCGATCCAAGGTCTGCGAAGAAACTCGAAAATTGCAATCGACAGCTCGTGCGTTAGCCACGCTTGATGCGCTGTCTGCGTTGGCCGAAACAGCAGCAAAAAGAAATTATGTTTGCCCCGTTCTTCATGACGGCGACGAGATCGAGATAAAAAACGGCCGCCATCCTGTCGTCGAAGCATCGCTCGGTGCATCGTTTATACCGAATGACTTACGAATGAACAACTCGACCGACCGTTTGCTCGTGATAACTGGAGCGAACATGGGCGGAAAATCGACGGTTCTGCGGCAGATCGCGATCATTCAAATTCTCGGACAGATCGGATCCTTCGTTCCAGCGACTTCGGCGAAACTACCCATACTTGACCGCATCTGGACGCGGGTCGGGGCGTCGGACGATCTTGCGTCGGGACGCTCTACCTTTATGGTTGAAATGACTGAAACGGCGGCAATCCTGCACAACGCTACGCCCCGAAGCCTCGTCCTGCTCGACGAGATCGGCCGCGGCACATCGACATTCGACGGACTTTCCATAGCCTGGGCAGTCGCTGAATTTCTTCACAATTCGTCCGAGCATTCTGCAAAGACTCTATTCGCAACACATTATCACGAGCTGACGGAACTCGCCGAAAATCTGCCCGGAGCAAAGAATTATCAGCTCACGGCCACCGAAAAGGACGGCGACGTTGTTTTCCTTCACAAACTCCAGCCCGGCAAGGCGTCAAAATCCTACGGCATTGCTGTTGCCAAACTCGCCGGACTTCCGCACGCAGTCATCGAGCGGGC
>JBKJJR010000297.1:0-5317 GCA_046597835.1 Pyrinomonadaceae bacterium | reverse complement strand
ACTTGACGTGCGAAAGCCCGACGCCCGTGGCATTACGGGAAATGAGATCGAATCCATCCGCCAGGCGCTTGTTCTGGGGATTCGAGATTATGCGCGCAAAAATGGCTTTGGGAAATGCGTATTGGGGCTTTCGGGCGGGATCGATTCCGCGTTGGTCGCAGCTCTGGCAGCCGAGGCCATCGGCGCTGAGAATCTGCTTTGTGTAATGATGCCTTCGCCTTTCTCATCTGAAGGCAGCATAAAGGACAGCGAGGACCTTGTCCGAAATCTGGGCTGTGAAAGCCGGGTCGAAGCGATCTCCGATACGTTCGAGGTCCTATTAAAACAGATGGATCTCCACAAGCCGACAAAGGGCGGCGAGTCGCTCGCCGCAGAGAATATGCAGTCGCGCCTGCGTGGAGTGATCCTGATGGCAATCTCTAATGCGGAAGGCCGCCTGGTGCTCTCGACCGGCAACAAAAGCGAGCTTGCAGTCGGTTATTGCACCCTCTACGGCGACACGAACGGCGGACTGGCGGTGCTCGGCGATGTGCTGAAAACAGAAGTTTGGCAGCTTTCCAGGCATATTAACGAATCGGCCGGACGCGAGATCATCCCGAACATAATCATCGATAAAAAGCCGTCGGCCGAACTTGCTCCAAACCAATTCGATCAGGACAACCTGCCTCCCTACGAAGCGATGGACCCCGTGCTGAAGATGTATTTCGAGCAAAAAGCCTCACCCGCCGAGATCATTGCAGCGGGTAACGAAGCCGAGCTGGTTTACGGCATCCTCAACAAGGTCGAGCATCCGTCGAATGAATTCAAGCGCCGCCAGTTGCCGCCAACTTTAATCATCTCGAAGAATGCTATCGGTGTCGGGCGCAGGCGTCCGATCACGCATAAATACAAACGAAATTCAAACGTTTAGAAATTTCCGCAAGAAATTTCTCGAGCTGCGTTCAATAATTTAACAGCATGCGCTGAGTCTATATTGAACGGAGTTTATTATGTCTAAATTCGACGGCCCTTTGGATAACATCAGGATCGCAAGCCCGTGCCGGGCAGATTGGAACGAGATGTACGGTGATGAACGCAAGCGGTTTTGCGGCGACTGCAAGCTCAACGTTTACAACCTCTCGGGCATGACGCACGATGAGGCCGAAAGTTTGATAATCAATACAGAAGGGCGTCTTTGTGTTCGCTTTTACAGGCGTGCGGACGGGACCGTAATTACTCAGGATTGCCCGGTTGGGTGGGCGAACATGAAGCAGCGGACAAGGTTAATTGCGTCGGCAGCGGCGTCGATATTAATGGCGATCTTTACGGGTGTATTTTTCGTGTCGTTGTTTTCAAAGAACGCAGCAATTATGGGAGATATTGCAATGCCTTTTTCAACCCCCACGGCGGATCCGCATGTTATGGGCGGTCTTGCTCCGTCGACAGGTACAAGTGTTCTACAAGGCAAGCCAATACTAGGCGAGGTTGCGATCGGTGGTTCAGTGAATAGGCCGGGGCCAACACAGTTTGAGATCGGGAAAATGAAAATGATTCCGAAAATGAAAACCCGCGATAGATAAAATTAATTATTAACGTAATAGCCCTGCCTCGACCGAACGCGTAGGCCGGTGCGATTTTCCAATCCGACGTCAAGCTTTACGAACTTGTTCAACGGAAACTTCGCGTCCGAATAATACTCGATCAAATACTGCGATCGAAGCTCGTTGGCGAGCTGGCGAAATATCAATTCAAGCACCGATTGGTTTTTACGCGTATTGCTCGTATTCTGGAGTGCGTCTTTTGTATCGATCGGCTGGAACTTTGGCAAATAGGCTGAGCCGCCAGTAGCATCCGCGAATGTCTGCATATTCTCCTGCCCGAAAATACTGATTTGATTCAACTGATAAGAGCTGCCACCCGGATTTATCGAGTAGAAAACCGTGTCCGCGTCTTGTAGCTGCTTCAGAACTTTAATGCGCTCGGCTTTTTTCGTTTGCCCTTGGGCTAAGGCCAAAACTTTTCCGACCTTTTTCAATTCCGGATCGGGGTTTCCGGATGAAATATTCGATTCCGCGACTCGCTTGGTCATCCGCAAGCCTTCGCTGAAATTATCTTCGCCATCTGAGATAACAACGACAACCTTTCGCGTGCCAACGGGGGATTTTGTCCTTAATTCCTTTGCAGCAGCGGAAATCGTGTCGAAAAAAGCGGTCGCACCCTTAGTTGCGGAAATCGCCATCACGCTTGCTATCGACCTTTCCGAAGCTTCCCGGCCCTGCACCAAGACGGGCTTCTGGCCTATCGTATAGATAGTGGCTCTATCTTCCGCCCTTAGTACTTCACGCAGGAATTTGGCTGCCGTTTGCTGCTCGAATTTGAACATCGCATCAGTGCTCGCCGAGACGTCGAAAAGTAGGGCGATCTCGAGCGGAACTGTTTCGGCGTTGCCGACTTGGTCGATGGTTTGCCTGATGCCTTCTTCCAAAATGCGAAAGTCCTTTATCGTCAAGCCCGTAACGGCCGAGCCGGTCGAGTCCGTTACCGAGACTGGCACGACGACAAGCCGGGAATCTACCTTTATGACTTCGTCGTCAGGATTTGGCTTGGGCGTCGGCGTTTGAGATATTGCGGCGGATACTGCAAATAATAGGCACGCAATGATGGGGGCGGTATACCTAAAGCTCGATTTGAACATGATGACTAGCTACCTTTTCCGGGGGGAATAAATGAAGAATTAAGAAGAGGGTGCCGGGCCGAATTGATTGTCTCGGACCCGAACACCCTACTTTTCAAAAAGGAAAATTACTGTCCGTTGGTCGTGTCAGTCGGCTGCGATTTGACTTCAACGCTTTGGTTGATGCCTCGGCTGACAAGCAGCTTGACCTCAACTCGGCGATTTTGTTCGCGGCCTTCGCGGGTGGTATTATCCGCAACTGCCTGAAGCTCGCCAAATCCATACGACGGGGTAAAGCGGCGAAGCGAAATATTGTGATTATCGATAAGATATTCACGAACTGCCTTTTCGCGACGTTCGCTCAAGGACTTATTTGCTTTCGAGCTGCCGTCGGCTGATGCAAAGCCGGTCACTTCGATCATGTATCCCTTGAGCGACGTGGCCGTGCTTGCAACTTCGTCGAGCTGCGTTTTACCCTCAGGCGAAAGCACCGCGCTGCCGACCTTAAAGTTAACCGTTGCGGTCGTTTGAACGACATAGTCATCGAGGTCGGTGATGCGTTTGTTGGTGGCATTTACGCCCGCAACTGCAGCATCTGCCGTATCCTGAGCGGCTTTGGCACCGCCTTTAGCGGCATTTGAGATCGCCATTAATTCGTCGATCTGCCCTGAAAGCCGCTGGGCGTTTTGCTCTTGTGCCGAAAGTCTTTCTTCGGCGGGGGCGACCCGTGCGTTGATGGCCGTTGCCGTCATCATACTACTCTTTTCAAAGCGAACCTTATTGGCCGAAACAGCTCCTGTGCTGTCTCCGACGCCCTCGACCGTTAAATTCAAGCCGCGGACGATCGAGTTCGCGGGATATTTATCACCGCCGCCAAAAAAGCCGCCATTCGACTTGATGCTAGCGGTCGGTGCGATGAAAACCTTTGTGTCCACGCCGGTTGTATCGCGAACTACGAACGTGGTGTCGTCATCTTGTGCGACTACAACGCCTTTGATCTTATATTTCTGTCCTGCAACTGTCGATCGAAGCTGCGCATCCTGAGCAAAGACGCCAACGGCGCCTATCATGAAAGCTAATACTAAAACTGATACTTTTTTAAACATTTACTTCCTCCTAAAAACGAAAATAGTGCAAATCTCTAGGGTCTACGATAGGTTATGACGCCTAAGCCTGACAGCGGGTTGTCGGTAAAGTGACCAACAAATTGATAATATTCAAATCATTGCAAAGAATTGTTTGAATCATGATCTGCCTCAGAACAGAATTGAATGGGGATCCCAAGAGAGCTTACAGTGAAGCGAAGCCGAACAGGCCTAATGCCAACAATGATATATCAAATCGAACGGAATGCAAACAGAAAATGACCGCACCGCTCTTGTTAGATACTGAATGGGGCATTTTCCAGGTAGCCTTTTAGATACGCCAAAAACTTTTCGGCGTCGGCTCCGTCAACGATACGGTGGTCGTAAGTTAATGCAAAATAAGCCATTTGCCGAATCGCTATGTAATCGTCGCCATCGGGCGAGGTCAACACTTTGGCACGCTTTTCGATCGTGCCGACGCAGAGAATCGCAACTTGCGGCTGATTTATGATGGGCGTGCCGAAAAGGCCTCCAAAGACACCGGGATTGGTTATAGTGAACGTGCCGCCCTGAACTTCGTCGGGTTTGAGGCGTTTGGTGCGGGCACGATCGGCAAGATCATTCGCGGCGGTAGCCAATTGCGGAAGTGAAAGCGTATCGGCATTTTTAATTACCGGCACGATCAGGCCCCAATCCAGAGCTACGGCCATGCCAAGATTGATGTCGCCTTTGTAGATGATCTGGTCGCCATCCACCTGCGAATTTACAATGCGAAATTCGCGTATGGCCGCCGTCACCGCCTGGAAAATGAACGGCATGAACGTCAGTTTGGTGCCGAAACGAGCCTGAAAATCGGCCTGATGAGCGGCACGGAACTTGGCGACATTTGTCATGTCGATCTCGTAAACGCTCGTGACGTGTGCCGAGGTCTGCTTGGAAAACGTCATGTGCTCGGCGATCTTCTTTCGCATCACGGACATTTTCTCGACCCGGTCCTCCATCGTGGCGACCGAATGCGGAGGCGTGTATCCGACCTTTGGCTTACTGGCTGCCGTCGGTATTGCTGGTGCTCCCTTAACGAGAAGATCTTGCGGTCGCAGTGCGGCTCCGGTCTCGATGAACGACATTATGTCGTTCTTTGTAACGCGGCCGCTGATACCGCTGCCGGGAATGCGCGTGATATCTACGCCGTGTTCTTTTGCGATATTTCGAACAAGCGGGCTGGATTTCGTCCTTCTAAGCTCATCGAGCGTCTGGTTTCCGTTGCCGCCGCCGCCGCCGCCGTTTGCCGTCGCCGTCTTTGCGACTGGAATAGGTGCGGGCTTCGGCTGAGGAACAGCAGTGGCGACCGTGGATTCATGCTTTTGTTCGGAAGCTGCAGGTTGCGAACCTTCCGTACCGACGAGTGCGAGAACCGAGCCGACCTCGACCGTCTCGCCTTCCTGAACATTTATTGCGAGCAGCGTGCCTGCGGCAGGTGACGGAACTTCGGCATCGACCTTGTCGGTCGAGATCTCGAGCAGTGCCTCGTCCTTCTCGATCCTTTCGCCGACAGCCTTGAGCCATTTTGAAACGGTGC
>JBKJJR010000234.1:0-7890 GCA_046597835.1 Pyrinomonadaceae bacterium | reverse complement strand
TTTTCACGGCCGTCGCCAGCCTCGCCGCGAGTGTGTGCATATCCGCAACGCCATCACGGCCGACGAAATCGACGTTGACATCGAGAATATGAGCACCTTCTTTCTCCTGCGATTTTGCAAGAGAAACGAGCCCGTCCCAATCCTCGGCGTCGAGCAGATCACGCATCTTCTTCGAACCCGAAGCGTTGACCCGTTCACCCACGATCAAAAACGAAGCGTCCTGCGTATATGGCTGCTGAAAATATATCGACGACGCCGACGGTATCAGCTTTGCCCCGCGCTGTTTAGGCGCAATGCCTGATAAACGCTCAACGACTTGTCGCAAATGCTCTGGCGAGGTTCCGCAGCAGCCGCCGACGATATTCGCGCCAAAATCTTTTGCAAAATGCTCGACCTGTGCCGCAAAACTCTCCGGCGTCTCGTCGTAATGCTGTTTGCCGTCCTTGACCTCGGGCAAGCCGGCGTTCGGCAGAACGGAAACGGGCAGCGGCGAATTTTCGCATAGATAACGGAAACTGTCCGCCATATGCTTCGGCCCGGTACCGCAATTCATTCCTATAACGTCGATCGGAAACGGTTCGAGCGCGGTCAAAGCGGCACCAATCTCGGTTCCATTCAACATAGTGCCGAAGATCTCAATGGTGACCTGGGCAATAACGGGAATGCGAATTTTGTTCTTTTCAAAATGCTCAAAGATCGCAGCCAACGACGCTTTTGTTTGCAGCAGGTCTTGGCACGTTTCGACTATCAGCAGGTCGCTGCCGCCGTCAACGAGGCCGCAAACCTGTTCGCGATAGGCGTCCTTCAGATCACGATATGTAATGTGGCCGAGCGTCGGCAGTTTAGTTCCCGGCCCGATCGAGCCGGCGACAAATCGAGGCTTATCAGGCGTCGAGTAATCACTCGCGATACGTTTTGCAAGCTGTGCGGACTTGAGATTTACGTCATAGGTTTTATCGGCAATGCCAAATTCGGTAAGCACGACCTCGCTTCCGCCAAAGCTGTTCGTCTCGATCACGTCGCAACCGACATCAAGAAAAGCTGTGTGAACCGCCTCGATCGCGTCAGGCCGAGTGTAAAGGAGATTCTCTGAGCAATTCTCAAAATTAGGTCCACCCCAATCCTCGATCGGCATACTCAACGATTGCAAATACGTCCCCATCGCACCGTCGAAAACGATTATCTTTTCTTTTAATAGATCGAGAAATGCCGTCATAAATGAAAAACTCTGTGCCAAACTAGCACAGAGTTTTTTAAATCAGAAAGTTTAACTCTTTGCTATTTAGCCGCTTATTTTACGTGGCCGCAAGTTGCAGTAACTCACCACGCTACGAGTATAGAGTTTAGATAGTCTTGAGTCGTGAGTCAACTACAAACTCACGACTCAAGACTCAAGACTATTGCTTGATCGCCACCTTAAATTGTGATTCGAAATTATTGATAAAGCCCATAATATTGTCCTGTCCTTTAAACTTTGTCCTTAGAAGGTCAAAAGCTTCCTGCCCGCGCGGGTCGGCTATTTTGATGATCGCACGCAGGCCATTTATGATGCCGTTAAAGTTGTTAGCATCGAGAGCCTTCTTAAACTTTTCAAAGATCAACGGATAAGCCCGCGAGTCGCCCTTGCCGCTAGCTCCGACAACACCAAGGGCGCTCGTTCTGAGATTCATCGAAAGCGAAGTGTCGGTCGCGATCCTGTAACCAACGTCAAAGGCACGCTTGTCGCCGAGCTCAGCGAGACCGTTAAGTCCTGCGGTCTGAATGCGGCCTTTCCACGAAGGTGTGTTAGTGAGTTTTACAAGAGCATCGAATGCACGCGCATCTTTTGTTCGGCCCAAAGCAGCGGCGGATTCATCGATGACGCCATAGCTGCGATCATTTAACGAAGCAAGGAATACGCCCGCATGTTTTGGGTCCTTTGTCTCGCCCAGCAGACGAATAGCATCTGCACGTATGAGCGGCTGCGCGTCTTTTGCAAATCGCAGCGCGGCCTGTTCAACATTTACGTCCAGCTTTGCAGCTACACGTTCCACGCCCGGCAGCGGATCAGGCGAATAGATGTTTGCGATGAACGACAATGCCGCACGTCGAATACGCCAAAATGGATCTTTTTCAGCCGAATTGATGAGGGCATCGACGACACGCGGTTTGTCGTCGGCGTTCGCCGCCCTTTTCTCGAGTTCGCCCATCGCCCATCGCCGCCCGAGCACGTCCTTGTCGTTCTGCATTTGGTAAAGAAGTTCGTCGGTCGATTTTTCGAACTTCATTTCCTTGAGCAGCGTACTTTCGTAGTCAAAATTTACTAGTTTCGGCTTCGTCGCGGCGTCAAACGTAAAAGCATTCTCAGCCTGCGGCTTGAGCCAAACCCGTTCGACGCGGTTGTCCATCTCGACATCAACATAGGACTGGAAAAACTCGACCTGCGGATATTCGTTGGTGATGTCGATCTTTTGCGTCTGCTTTACATGGAGCGTCAGTTTTTTCGATGCACCATCGTAATTTTGCGTGACCTCAAATATCGGATGGCCCATCCTGTACAGCCACTGGTCAAAAAACCAATCCATCGATTGGCCGCTTGTTTCCTCGACCGCGATGCGTAGATCTTCGGTCGAAACAGGCTGGTGAGCGTTGGCTGTCAGGTAATTTTTCAGCGAGGCAGAAAATAGTTTGTCGCCGAGATGTTTCCTCAGCATGTGCAGCACGCTGCCACCGCCCGGATATGCGTAGGTGTCAAACATCGCGTCCTTGTTGGCATAATATTTTGTCACGATCGGACGCCGGTTTCCCTGCCTCCATGTATCAAGGGTAGAATTTTGATTGCCGCGCACGTCCGCATACAGAAACTCTTCGTGCCCCTTTAGCTTTTCCGTCCACATCGCCTGCATATAGGTCGCAAAGCTCTCATTGAGCCAGATCTGACCCCAATCGCGGCACGTTACATAATCGCCGAACCACTGGTGTGCCAGCTCGTGTGATTGCAAACCTTCGCTGTCAGTGTCGAGCAGTTCGCGGTCATCGTGAATCATCTCCTCGATCATCGTCGTTGCCGAAATGTTCTCCATTCCGCCGCCAAAATCCTCAACAAATGCCTGTGAATATTTCGGATACGGATATTTCACGCCGGTGATCTCCGAGAAAAACTTCATAGTCGCCGGAAGATTCTTGACCGTCGCGGCAACTTCTTTCTTCTCGTTTGTATATCCAAAATTGTAAACCGGTATCCCTTCAAAATCCTGAATGACCGGATCGGTGATGCTGACAACGATCGACGACAGATAGTTTGTATAAGGCTGATCCATCTTCCAATAAAAAGTCTGCGTGTTGTCGCCATTGTCCTTAGTCACGACAAGTTTGCCGTTCGAGACGACGTTGAAGGGTTTTGCGACCGTGACGCGAATATCCGACGTGCGAAAATCATTCGGGCTGTCATACGAGGGAAACCAGTAGCGGTTAAATTCCGATTCACCCTGCGACCATATCTGTTTTGGTTTCGTCGGATCATCGGCCGTCGGTTTGATAAATCGCAAGCCGCGTCCAAAGCCGCCGAGGATGCCCTCTGTATCGGAAGTATTCACATAGTTGGTCTTGTAAGCGATCTTGACCGAAACATTCTCGCCGCTGCGATAAACGCGGTCGAGCATGATCGCGAGATTGTCGTCACCATCTTTGCCGTCGTAGTTAAACTTTAGCGTGCCGCCTTTTTCCAATGACACCGAATCGATGGACATCAACGCCGCGTCAAGCGTAAATTTGTCCGTGTCGTAAAACGGCGAAAACGTGATTGTCTCGACGCCGATGGCCTGCGACTTGTCCCAGTCGAACCGCAGTTCGAGATCCATATGTTTAACATCGATCTTTCGGCTGCGGACCCAATTTACGGGCGGCAGCTTCTTGGTGGCGTCCTGCTGAACAAACAAATTTTGCGGCATCGGTCGCGCCTGCACCAACGATGACATGCCGAACACAACCAACATTACGCCCGCAAAAATGCGTCGGTATAAAGTCTTTTGGATCATAAATTCCTCGATATCATCAATAATCTCGGCCTGTTTGACGCCGTTTCAGTGTGAATAGTTACGAGACGATCTCCGGTTTTGTTTCACGAATTAAAAAGGGCCGCACCTGCACACACGCGCAGTTGCGGACCCAGCCATTTCCTAGTCACTATCTGCTACTCACTATTTGTTAGTCATATACTTGTATGCCATCGAGGCTATATCGTCCATCGCGCTGCCGTCGTGATCGCTGTCGAGTGCATTCGAAGCCATATCGATCATCGAATTGCCAGATGATTGTGGTGGTGCCGCAGTTTGGGTTTGACCGCCGCCGAGCAATCCGCCAAGCAATCCGCCAAGGCCGTCGGCACCGACACCCTGCTGCTGCTTTTGTCTGCCAAGATAACCCATCACGATCGGCGCAAGAAACATCAATATCTGGGCGACCTGCCCCATATTCAGGCCGGATTTCTGACTGACTTCTTGGGCGACCTGGCCCTGTCTGTCTCCGAGAATATGGCCGAGAATGCCGCCTGCATTAGCCTGCGGCGGCGGAGCAGCCGCCTGGCCGCCGCCAAAGATCATCCCCGCAAGGCCGCCGAGATTATCAAGAACACTCCCGTCGTGGTTTTCTTCGAGTGCATTATTTAAGCTCTCAGCCCCTTGCGGAGTCGATGTGTTGTTGGCAAGGCCATTTATCAACGCCGGCAGCGCCGCCTGGATCGCAGTGCTGACCAACGAACTGTCGGCACCTACATTTTGGCTGATCTGATCAACCGCCTGATTTCCCTGCTCGCCGCCGAGCAGATCCTGTATTGAAAACATAAAATATTCTCCCCCGTGTTAAAATGATAACGCCCTTACCCGCTTTGCAGGCATTCGCAATAATTACTGTGGCATTATAGTAACAGAATACGATCTGCCTTACCAAAGACAATGAACTTCCGCCCGAAGAAAAAACTTACATTTCAAGCCGTGATATTTGCGGCAACGGCAAGTTTATTTTTGCTTGCTAGCCTCGCAATACTAATATGGTTTTTTTGGAGGACTTCGACGGATTTTGCGGCGCCGCTTCGGCACGTTTCGACGGTTGCGGGAACGAGCGGAGAATTTGGCGAGCCCTTTGGGATCGCCATAAAAGGTGCTGATATTTATTTATCCGACGGCCAGAACGGCAAGATATGGCGCGTCAGCGGTTATGTTGCCGCCGTCTTTGCCGAAGGGCTTGATACGCCGTCAGGTATAGCGTTCGACAAAGCGGGCAACTTGATCGTTGCCGATGCCGGGGCGCAAACGATCAGGTCTATCAACACAAAAGGCGAAGTTTCCATTATTGCAGGCTCGAAAGGCAAATTTGGTTTTGCCGACGGTGAGACCGCAGCAGTGTTATTTAACGGGCCGATCGGCATCGCCATTGACAGCGACGGCAAGATCTTTGTCGCCGACACATACAATGATCGAATTCGCGTTATCGAAAATGGAAAGGTTTCGACCCTCGCCGGCGGTTCACCGGGTTTTGCGGACGGCCGCGGCGCGGAGGCTAAATTTTATACTCCGTGCGGCCTCGCGGTCTGGCAGGACAAGCTTCTCGTCGCCGACGCGGGTAATCGCAGGATTCGCGTTATCGAACCCGACGGCCGCGTCTGGACGCTTGCCGGAAATGGCGAACAGGAACTGAAAGACGGTTTACTAAACACATCGTCGTTCGTTCAACCGACAGCGGTCACGGTGGATAAGAATGGTTTTATTTTCATCGCCGACGGCAGCGCCATTCGGCGCATCGGCGGCAATGTGTTGCCGATCGTCCAAACCATCTCGAGCGAAACTCGCGGGATAATTGATGGAGAAGCATTCAAGGCTAAATTTAATCGCCCGTCGGGACTGGTCTCGAACACGGACGGCGATCTGCTCGTCGCAGACAGTGACAACCGACTTATCAGGCAATTTACTTCACGAAGATCAGGGCATGAAATTTCGACGGACGAAATTAAGTCGCTTCGTGACAAACCCGAAACCTTCCGTGTCAGTCAGTCGCCGAGATGGCCGTTCGATCCGCCTGACGCCAAGCGCGATATCGCCGGAACACTCGGCGAGATCCGGGGCGAAATTCCAGAAACCAAAGAGCCCGCAAGATTCCATAACGGACTCGACATTGCCGGAGCGTATGGCGAGACGGCTGTATTTATTCGCGACGAGAAAGTGCTTCTTCCGATGGCGGCGCAGAACTTCGGCTCATTACGTGAATTACTCCGGCTGCCGTCCATAGGCTATATTCACATTCGTTTGGGACGCAGCGTTGCTTCCGCACCGTTTGCCGATGAACGATTTCAATTTGAAAGAGACCTGTCGGGAAAGCTGGCCGGCATTCGCATTCCGCGCGGAACAAAATTCAAAGCGGGCGAAGCTATCGGCTCATTAAACCCGATGAATCACGTACACCTGATAGCCGGTCGCTCGGAATCAGAAATGAACGCACTCGATGCGCTCATTTTTCCGGGTCTGACGGATTTGCGCCCGCCCACAATTGAAAACGTCACGCTTTTCGACGAGAATTGGGAAGAAATCGAAACCCAGCGGTGGGCTTCTCGTATTAAGCTCTCAGGAAGATCACGAATCGTCGTCAGGGCGTTCGACCAAGCAGACGGAAATTCTGCACAGCGTCGCTTGGGCGCTTATAAGATCGGTTATCAACTCTTGCGTCAAGACAATTCCGCGGTCGCCGACACAAAATGGACGCTGCAATTTGATCGAATGCCGTCGAGCGAAGCGGTCAAACTGGTGTATGCTACAGGCAGCAGATCGGGTGCGACGGGCGAGACGATATTCAATTACATAGCCACGAATTATGTCGATGGCAGCGATTTTCACGAGGATTTCCTCGACGCCGCAGCTCTTGATAACGGCACTTACAAATTACGGGTTTTGGCCACCGACTATTTTGGCAACACATCGTTCAAAGATATTTCTATTGAGGTTTTGAGATGAAAAAAATATTTGCATTAATTTTACTGTTTGCATTTAGTGTATCCGCTACGCCTTACAGTTTTTTCGATGGCCCCAAAGCGATCCGCATCGCGCCGCCCGCGCCAAAATTCACGGATGCCGAAAGGCAAACGGAATTAGCCCGCAGACGCTCCGCGGTCGCGGCAAAAATGTCCGACAAAAGTGTAATGATCCTCTTCAGTGCGGAGCATAAGCTGTACACTAATGATGTCAATTATGTTTTCCGGCAGGAGAACAATCTTTACTACCTGACAAATCTTAAACAGGCCGGTGCGGCGCTCGTGCTCAAAAAAGACGGCGCGTCGGTGACCGAAACGGTCTACCTGCCCAAGCGAAACCCGCAGTTCGAAACATGGAACGGCAGGATGTATTCGAACGAAGATGCCGCGAACATCTCGGGCATAAAAAGCATTGTGGACGCAAAGGAATTCGCCGCCCACTTGCAGTCGCTAAAAGACAAACGGGATGCATCGGTCGAATCTGTTTATCTGCTGTTGCCCGATAGTCCGCAGGACGAGGGCGGTCAACGCGAATTCCGCGTCGAAAACGATCTTTCAAAGCAAGTATCGGGCTACAAGGTAGTTAACGCACAGCCGATCTTTGCCGACCTGCGCCAGATCAAATCGCCGTATGAATTAAAACTTCTCCAACATGCCATCGACATCACGACCGAAGCTCAGATGCGTTCCATGGCAACGGTCGGCCGCGCACAAATGGAGTATGAGGTGCAGGCAGAGGTGGAGTACACATTTCGCCGCCGCAACGCCGATTTTTGGGGCTACCCGTCGATCGTCGGCTGCGGCCCCAATGCCACCACGCTCCATTACGAAGAATCGCAGGGGCCGGTCAGCGCCGGACAATTACTTCTGATGGATGTCGGTGCCGAATACGA
>JBKJJR010000303.1:0-4878 GCA_046597835.1 Pyrinomonadaceae bacterium | reverse complement strand
GCTCCGATAAACACATCATGGCCGATCAGTGCACTGTTGGCGATAACTGTAGAATTGTGAATTTCGCCGGGCCGCACCTTTGCGGTATGTAGAACCGCCGCGATCTGTGCAAAAGCGAGCTTTGGATTAGCGACCGTGATCTGGGGCACACCCGTGTCGTTCTGATAGCCCAAAGGGACGATTAAACATGAAGCTCTCAACGATATATCGCGTTCCGCTTTTTCAATAAAAGCAATTTCCCCGGACAAAGCTGTATCGATAGCTCCGACGCGCACGATCTCGACATCACCATCACCGGTCAATTCGCCGCGCAGCAATTCCGCAATTTCGCGTGTTTTCATTGCTTACAATGTAAATCGTTTTTGAGTAAAAGTCAGGTGTTGCCCGCAGCCCGTTCGGCCATATCGACCGCTGATTGCAGAAAGATCTCGACGCCCTCGATCTCGCATCCGTTATGATCTTCAAGCCGTTTTAAGATCGAGGCCGCTTCGCTGTCAAGAAAATCAAGGTCCGCAAGGTCAATGACGATCTTATTGCCGCTCTCGCCAGTTATGCCGTTTGTCAGCTTTTCAAGCACCACGGCGTCGTCCAGAAGCATATCGCCCTCCACGCGAAGAATCGTCGTGCGTTTGTCTGGTAGATCGATCTGAGTGATCTGTGTTGCCATTTTTGTAATTTAGATGCCATGGTAGCGCAAAAAGACGCTTTATGTTGCATTTTTAACAAATTTCTTTGAGACAAGAAACACGCCGGCGAAGATCAGCAAAGCCGCGATCATAAATAACGCCCCGATCTGCTCATTGAGAAATATGACCGCGAGTAGAAATCCTATAACCGGCTGCAGATAGACAAAAACAGCGACGGTCGATGCCTGAACCCGCGCGAGTGCGAATGCATTCAACAGGTAAGGTGCGGCGGTCGCTCCGATCGCAATGTAAATCAACAACAGCCAGGTCGTCCTGTCGATCGCACCAACATCGATCGTTGAGAACGACCACGTTCCGAGCGGTACACACACCATCGATGCAAAAACAAACACCCACATCATCGATCGAAATACGCCGTTTCGTGTTATCACCGGTTTCGAGATGGCGACATAAATTCCGTACGAAAGAGAATTGATGACGATCAGCAGGTCACCGAGCGTTGTCGCCGACGAGAACGACGCATTTCGCGGATCGATGATAAGCAAAACTCCGAAGGCGGCCAAAACGATGCCGACAATTTTGACAAAAGTGAGACGTTCGGCCCCGATTATCGCCCCGACTGTCAATGCAAAAATCGGAATTGTGACAGCCAGCAGGGAAGTGTTGGACGCTTTTGTGAGCGAGAGGCCGGTAATGAAAAGCAGTTGGTTGAACGTAACGCCAAAAAGGCTCAGAACGCCGAGCCGCCAATAGTCGTTCGTGTTGACAAGCCATACTCTGCCACGGAGAGTTTGAAACACCACCAGAGCCGCCGCCGTCACCCCAACACGAAAGCCCACAACCGCAATCGCCGGAACGGTTTTCAGCACAACTTTCCCGATGACCGGCAGTGAGCCAAAAAAGACCTGCGCGGCTAAAAGTGCGGTGTAAGGCGATGATCGATGTTGGGAATCGCTCACTTCAGATAAGCATCATTCCCGGCTGTTCCAGCATTTGCTTGAAGGTTTGCAGAAATTTCGCGCCGGTCGCTCCGTCCACCACACGGTGGTCGCAGGACATAGTCACATGCATAATGTTGCGGACGACAATTTCGCCGTCCCGCACGACTGGTGTAGGAGCCGCCCCGCCAATTGCCAGGATTCCCGCTTCGGGTGGATTGATGATGGCGGTGAATTCTTTGATGCCGAACATTCCGAGATTTGAGATCGAGAATGTCGCACCCGTATATTCTTCCGGCTGCAGTTTTTTCGCCCTGGCTTTGGCAGCAAGAACTTTTATCTCGGCCGCGATCTCAAGAAATCCTTTCAGGTTGGCGCCTCGAATGACGGGCGTTATCAACCCATCCTCGATGGCAACCGCCACGCCGATGTCAGCCTGCTGATAAAAACGGATCGTCTTGTCGTTATAAGAGGAGTTTGCGAATGGGTGTTTGACGAGCGCCATCGCGGCAGCTTTTACAATAATGTCGTTGACACTGATCTTTTGATCTTCGCTAACTGTTGCATTGACCTGCTTGCGAAGCTCAAACGTATTGTCCATCTCGATCTCGACCGTAAGATAAAACGTCGGGATAGGGCCGATCGATTCACCCAGACGGTTCGCGATTACGCGACGCATCTGTGAAGTTGTCTCGTCGTGATAGGCAGAAGAACCCACTTGCATTGACGGAGTGAGTGTATGCGTCGAGCTACTGACTACTGACAACTGACCACTGACAACTGCCTCGATATCGCGTTTGATGATCCTGCCATTCGGGCCGGAACCGGTGATCGTCTTCAGATCAATCGCATTTTCCGCCGCCATTCGCGCGGCGATCGGTGACACGATCAAACGGCCATTCCCTGACGCGGACGGAGCGACAGGAGCGGTCGTCGCCGCTGGCGTCGGCGTCGGAGCGGCAACTTGTTCGGTTGGGACCGAGACAGCCGTCTCCTTTACTCCTTCACTCCCTTTCTGCTCAACTTTCGCTGAGCCGTTTGAGGTAACCTCACTCAACAGCGCCGAGATATCCTCTCCTGCCTTTCCTATGATCGCGATCGGTTCGCCAAGCGCCGCTGTTTCGCCCGCGTTTTTGAGAATCTTTAGCAGTGTGCCGCCGGAAAGCGCGGTCATCTCCATCGTGGCTTTGTCGGTATCTACTTCGGCGAGAGTTTCGTTGGCTTCGTAGCTATCGCCCTCGTTTTTGACCCAACGCGAGATCTGCCCTTCTTCCATCGTGGGCGAAAGTTTTGGCATTAAGAATTTTTCAGCCATATTTTAAATAATAAACAGCTACTTAAGCAGCCAGTTTCTCACGAAGGCGATCAACGAACTCCGTATCGTTTAGAAGTTGCTCTCTTATCTTTTCAGCAAGGAGCCTTGAGCTGACAACATTATCGTCAAGCGGAAGCGACTCCAGTGGTCCTGTATAGTGGCGGCGTTTGATTCGGCGAAGTCTTGCCTCGCGTGCTTCCTCACTAGTTTCCATAAACTCCAATTCAGATTCGGCGTCTTTCTTGTTCATATTCATTAACCATCCACTTTTCGGCTTTTCTTGCTGTAACAAAACGCACTTTGTTTGGATCATCTTCGGTAAATGCTAAATAGATCATGCCATATTCGGCAGTGACACCAATTATTCCATAACGGAGTTCGTTTTCACTGGAGTGTTCTTCATCAATGAATTCGATAGCATATGGATCGTCAAAGACACTTTTTATCTTATTGAAATCGACATTGTGGTCCGCGAGAACTTTTTCTCTCTTGGTCTTGATCCCATTTAAATTCCATTACAAATAACAGACTTCCTTAACAGCCGCCACTATCTTTCCCACATCCGGCAGAGCCAGTGCTTCGAGATTTTTTGCATACGGCATCGGAGCCTCGGCGGTCGAAATGCGTTTGACCGGAGAGTCGAGGTAATCAAACGCATGATCCATGATCTGATACGTGATCTCGGCACCGACGCTGGCGAATGAATGTGATTCCTCGGCTATGACAAGCCTGTTCGTCTTTTTAACAGAATTGATGATCGTGTCGATGTCGAGCGGCTTGATCGTTCGTGGGTCGATGACCTCGACCGAGACGTCAAACTCTGTTTGGATCTGCTCGGCGGCCTGCATCGCAAGTGGCACCGTCATCGAACGAGCCACGATCGTGCAATCCTTCCCTTCGCGTTTGACGTCGGCGACACCAAGCGGAATCGTGAAATCATCATCTTCGGGAACCTCGCCCTTCAGTCCATACATTCGTTCCTGTTCGAGAAAAATGATCGGATTGTCATCGCGAATGGCGGATTTTAATAATCCCTTTGCGTCTGCCGCCGTCGAAGGCATAACGACCTTCAACCCGGGAAAATTCGCATAAAAAGCCTCAAGTGCCTGCGAGTGCTGCGACGAAACCTGATACGCCGAGCCATTTGGCCCGCGAAAAACTATCGGCACTTTGAATTGTCCCCCGGACATATAAAGCATCTTTGCCGCGTGGTTGATGATCTGATCGGCCGCAAGGATCGAAAAATTCCACGTCATAAACTCGATCACCGGCCGCAACCCGGCCATTGCCGCCCCGACACCGACCGCCGCAAAGCCAAGCTCCGTGATCGGCGTATCAACAACACGCTTATCACCAAACTCTTTCCAAAGTCCACGCGTAACCTTGTAAGCGCCGTCGTATTCGGCGACCTCTTCGCCCATGACGAAGACGTTTTCGTCCCTTAATATTTCTTCACGTAATGCCTGATTGAGTGCATCGCGAATCGTTAGTAACGCCATAAATTCAAAATCCTTTAACGCAAAGTCGCAAACCGAATGCTGCAAATCTTTGCGTCTTTACATCTTTGCGCCTTTGCGTTGAAAAATCTTACCTAGGCATAGACATGAGTAAAAAGCTCACTCTCATCCGGCAACGGACTTTCATCAGCAAATTTAACGGCACTTGCGACTGCCGCGACTGCTTCCTGTTCGATCTTTTCAAAATCCTTGTCATCAAAAACATTCGCTTCCTTCAAGCTATCTTTGAAAAGTACGATCGGATCGCGTTCCTGATATTTTGCGATCTCGTCGCGGGTCCGATAATTGCCCGGATCAGACATCGAGTGCCCCATAAAGCGATACGCACGGATCTCGAGCAACGTCGGCTCGCTGCCGTTTCTCGCACGTTCTATCGCCCGCAACGTTGCCTCGCGAACGGCCATCACATCCATGCCGTCGACAAATTCATTGGCCATTTCAAAAGCGTCGGCTTTCTTGGC
>JBKJJR010000151.1:0-8610 GCA_046597835.1 Pyrinomonadaceae bacterium | reverse complement strand
ATCGACCACGGAAGAAATTCGTCATAGCTTCTGTTTCGGGAAGTGTGGAACGCAGCGTCGATGCCGGTTTCGCGTAATGCCCGATTGAGGTCGCCGTTTAGTCGAGCTGCGGCCTCGATCGCTTTTGACACGGTTCGGTCGCCTGACGAATACAACGCCTGTTCGTGAGCGATGCGCGACGACATAAAACGCACCTCTACATTTGGTATCTTGCTCAGGCCCTTACACACATATTTTATACGGCGTTTCAGTTCCTTCTCATTGCAGATCGCGTCCCATTGCAGCGGCGTGTTTGGTTTTGGAACCAGGCCGTTGAGCGATGGGATGATCTTGCCTGCTCGCCCAAATTTCTTTCCGGCTTCGAGCATGCGATCTTTGATCCGCTCGACCAGCACAAACATCTCGTCGAGATCTTCGTCGGTCTCGGTCGGCAGGCCGACCATCATATAGAGTTTGACGGTGAGCATTCCGCGGTCGAAAACCGCTCCGCAAATATCAACGATCTCATCGTTTGTCAGATTTTTGTTGATGACGCGGCGAAGACGGTCCGAACCCGTTTCAGGAGCGACGGCAATCTGCTGGTCGCGCGATTCGACGAGGGCGTCAAGCAACTCGTCCGAGATCTGATCGAGCCGTAACGAAGAAACCGAAATGCGATAATCCATCGCCCGCAGTTCCCTTAAGATCGTTGATATTTCCGGATGATCGCAGACGGCAGTCGAGACGAGGCCGATCTTATTAGTTTTGGAACGCCACTCGCGGGCCTTGTCTAAAATATCTTTAGCCGGAACGACACGCGGTGGATAATAATTGTATCCCGCCCAGCAGAACCGACAGCCTTGCGAACAGCCACGCGATATCTCGACCAACAGGCGCTCGCCCATTTCGGCTTCCGGTGACCAGACCGCGGTCGACGGACAGAACGTGTCCTGGCTGAGCAGAAAATCCGCCAATTCGGTCTCACCGCGTTTGAGAGCTCGTCGAAGCGTGCCTTCCTTTGGATTTACCGATGCAAGAGCGCGGCCGACACGTTTCGGAACTCCTTTTTCATTCGGGATGTAATCAAAAACCGTCCCGTCGTCGTTATAGATCACATCGTAGAGCGAAGGAACGTAGAAACCACGTCCGATCTTCGCAAGACTCAGCAATATGTCCGCTCTCGACTCATTTTCGACAATTGCATCGACTAACTGGAATGCAAGAATCTCGCCTTCGCCAACCGCGATAACGTCAGTGAAATCGGCAATGGGCTCTGGATTCAAAAAAGAAGCAGCGCCGCCCATGATGACGAGCGGATGGCGTTCGCTTCGCTCTTCAGCCCAAACTGGAATGCCCGAAAGCTGGAGCATCCGTGCCATATTCAGATAATCGGTCTCGAACGAGATCGAAAACGCGACGACGTCAAACCCTTTAACATGAGATTGCGTTTCGAGCGACATCAGCGGCGTGCCGGTTTTTTCGTATTCTTTCAGTTCGTCACTGTCAGGCAGGAAAACTCTTTCACACACGACGTCCGGGATCGAGTTAAACAACTCATACATTGTATGAAGCCCGAGATTCGCCATCCCTATCGCATGCGTGTTCGGATAGCAAAGCGCGATCCGCAGGCACCGCTCGCGCGAGATCACATAACCCTCTTCCCCAGCAAGTTTCCGTTTATAGCTTTCGATGATCCGCTTGCTCATATTAAACGCAATCCTTGAGGCTAACAGATATTCTCAATCCTAACAAGAGATTGCAAAGGCCCGCACGTAAGCAAGGGCGATACACGATGTTGAGTGTTACGCCCTTACTTACGTGCGGGCTTCTGCATTTCGGGCTTCGGAACCTTGGGTGTTGTATAAAAAGGTTTGTGCTGGACGACGTATGCTTTGTCGTCGTAAATTCCGTCGCCGTCAACATCTACCTTGACCTGCAGCTTGTATTTCCTTCCGGGCTCGTGGGGCTCGTTCAGGTCATAGGCTAGTGAATATTGATTACGAAGCATCGTGTTGATGTTATTCAGGTAATCTGGAGCTTCGCTTGGGAACGTCATCGGATAGTGTATTCCGCCCGATTCTTTTGCAAAAGTGTTCATCGTATTTTGAGCCTGTGCAAAGGTCAACCGGTCGGGTTCGCCCGGCCTGGCGTTCGACGGGTCGAGGTAATCGCAGTATCGTTTGCAGAAAAGATTGGCTGTGCTGATGACGTAGATAGGCACGCCTGTCTCCTGAATGATCCGGCGGAGATCATCGTAGTTGGTCGCGCTAAATGTATTTATTCCCGAGGCAACGAGAATAATGGCCCGACGCTTTGCTCTCACGCTGACCATACCGCCGTATTCGGACGTTTGTGTTTTTGAATTTTCGAGCGCGACCGAGTCAGCCTTTCCGCCAAGCAGTGCAAATTTTAGCGAATCGAAAAGATTGCTGTCAGTAAACGCGGGCCTGTTACGGAGCAATAGGTTGATCGTGTCGCTGATCCTTCGCGGGTCGTTGGTAAAGTCAGTTATCGGTGTCGGCCTGAGGTCAAAAGCAATGACCGATGCGAAATCGTTTGGCGGTTTGATAAATCGCGTTAGAAATCCGGCGACGGGCCTCAGGACCTCATAGGTTCCCGGCTCAAAGCCGGCTCCGGCGACCTGGCCGAATGTTTCGCTCCATCTGCTGTATTCAAGGACAAGCGTAACAGTGATCGGCGATTCGGGCGTTGTAAAATTGGAGATGTCTTTCTTGACGCCGTTCTCAAAGATCGCAAAGTTCTCTTTTTTTAGGCCGGTGATGATCTGCCCGGTCTTTTTGTTAAAGACGACTGCTTCAACATTGACGATATTGGTTTCGATCTTCTCGACAGTCGGATCGATCACGGCAGTCTTCTCTTCTTCTGCGCGTTTTTTCTCTTCTTCGAGCTTTTTCTGCTCTTCCGGTGAAAGCGGCGCAGGCCGCGTGTTCTTTTTGCCTTCGCCTGTCGGTTTTTCAGTTTTCTGCGGCTTTGACTGGGCCGTTATACCCGCGACGGAAAACAGTAAAGCAATGAGTATTGCAAAAACAGAATGCTTGAAACGAAGATTCGTCATATTTATCCCTAATTCGGCGACCTGACAATTAGATACAAATTGTCCCGTTTTAGTTGGTCGAAAGCAAGATGTCCGTCGTCGGTGGTTATTGCACTCACGGTCCGAAGTGTCCCACTGTCCCAGGTGTCCCAACTGTCCTGCTGTCCCAAGTGTCCCAAAATCCTGTTTCACAAGAAACGCCAAAAATGTAAACTGTTGAAAACATTGTGCTTATCAAAATTTAGTCCCATGCCGTCCCAATATCCCGTGGGACAGTCTAAATAGTGTAAATAAAAAGCATATCGAGGCATTCTTGCCTGTCCCACAGATCTTGCAAAAAACTAGCCATTTTGTATAACACCTCGGTTCTTAGTTGGTCCTTTCATTCTGTTTCATTTATTAAAAGCTTCCGAATAGGATCATCCGAGGCAGTTAACGAATCAGCGTTGCAACAATAGCACAGAATTGCATGACAGTCAAAGTTTTTGTTTCGTGTTTGAGAAGATTGATCCTTGCATAAATTACAGTTCGGGCGTATGATTCTCGTAAAATTGGCGCTAAGGCGTTACTTCTCTTTTTTATACAAAACACAACGAGGACAAAGCTATGACACGGCTTCTTGCGGCGATTCTGTTATTTGGATTGACTGTTTTTGGAATGATCGGAGGTGCGACGACACAGGCCAAGATAACCCGTCAGCAAATCGGGACAAAGAAGCCGGCCAAAGCAAAGCCAGATCCGTCCGCAGTAGTTAACCTCGGTAACACGACGATAACCTTCCAGGATGGGGTTAGTGGTTACACCGGCACGAGGGACACTTATATTTACACCGTCAGTCCAACGACGCCGCGAGGGGCTGAAAATCTAATAATACAGGATAAGAACCCATCAAGTGTTCCGGCCGATGAACGAACGTCGCTGCTTCGATTTGATCTTTCCTCAATTCCGCCGAATGTCACGATCGTCTCAGCCCAACTTGAGTTTTACGTCGATAGCGAAGGCCAGGGTTTTGAGATGTTCCGAATGAAGTTGCCCTGGGACGAAGCCACAGCAAGTTTTGCGTCGATAGGCAACAGGCATTTTGTCCCGGATGGCATCGACGCCGAAATTGCCGTCAGTGCCAACTGGCCGGGCGTTGACGGGTATGTCGGGCCGATCACGGTGCCTGTTCCGGCGACAGCGATCAGCGACTGGGTGAACGGCGTGATGACAAATAACGGCTGGCTTATGAACGGGGCCCATAACGATGACGGCGTGCAATCGCGTTCAAGCGAACACGCTACGATCACGACCCGTCCGAAACTGACTGTTGTTTATAACGAGACGCCGCCCAATTTTGCTCCGGGCTCGCCCGTCCTGATCTCGCCACCTGATGATGCCGCGAATATTTCGACTTCTCCAAGCCTTCAGGTCAGCGTAAGTGATCCGAATGCCGACAACCTATCGGTCACTTATTACGGCCGTCCCGTAGGAATTCCTGCTTCCGGTCCGGATTTCACGGTTATTGCCATGCCGGACACTCAGCATTACACCGACAACGGCGGAGCGAACGCCGCTCAATTCGCCGCACAGACGCAATGGCTGGTCGATAACAAGGACACGCTCAATATCAAATTCGTGACCGGTTTGGGCGACATTGTTGAAAACGGAAATAGTTTCGATTCAGAATGGCAGATCGCTACCAACGCTTACAGTACGATCGAGAACCCTGTAACAACCGGGCTGCCTGACGGCATGCCTTTTGGGCTGACCGTGGGCAACCACGATCAAACCCCAAACGGCGGCGGCGACACCGCCAGCACGACAAAATACAATCAGTATTTTGGAATTAGCCGTTTTGATGGGCGCGATTACTATGGCGGCCACTATGGAGCGGATAATGACAACAATTATGCATTGTTCAGCGGCGGCGGCATGGACTTTATTATCATTCACATGGAATACGACCCGACGCCGCTCCCGGCGGTGCTCGCCTGGGCTGACGGGTTGCTGCAAACCTACAGCGATCGCCGCGCGATCGTCGTTACCCATCACATGCTCGGAATGGGTTATCCCGGGCCGTTTGGAGCGCAAGGGGCAGCGATCTACAATGAGCTAAAAGACAGGCCAAATCTTTTTTTGCTGCTGGGCGGACATGTCCACACCGAAGGCCGCCGTCAGGACACTTTTGAAGGCAGAACAGTCTGGTCGCTGCTGTCGGACTACCAGGCCCGAAACAACGGCGGCGACGGTTTGCTGCGCATCATGACCTTTTCGCCTGCCAATAATACGATTTCGATAAAAACTTATTCCCCTACACTGGCACAATTTGAAACCGACTTCGACAGCCAATTTACGATCAGTTACGACATGTCTGATGCCGGGCCGTTCGCGGTGCTCGGGACAAATAACAGTGTGCCGTCAGGAACGACTACATCGATCAACTGGCCGGGATTGATATCGGGAACCGAATACGAATGGTATGCCGCGGTCAGCGATGGAAATATTACAACAAACGGACCGGTATGGAACTTCACGACAGCAGGAACCGCACCAACGCCAACAAATACGGCAACGCATACACCTACGAACACGCCGACGCCAACAAATACGGCTACTGATACTCCGACGCCAACTCCGACATCGACGCCGATCGACGGCATCGATCATGTGATTTGGGTTTGGTTCGAAAATAAGGAGAATACCGCGATCACCGCAACATCCGCACCGTTTTTTACCAGCTTTGCTTCAGCGGGCGTTAACTTTACGGAGTTTTATGGCCACACGCATCCGTCGCAGCCTAATTATCTTCACGCATTTGCAGGCTCAAATCTGGGCGTGACGACAAACAATTACTGCACTTTTCCGGCACCGGCCGATAGCTTGCCGCAGCAGCTTGCCGCCGCCGGAAAATCGTGGCGCGTTTATGCACAAAATTATCCTGGCGGCTGCTCGGACGCAGTTACGGCTTCCGGCGGCGTTGACGGCTGGGGCGCGGCAGGAAATTACGACCGCAAGCACAATCCGGCGATTCCGTTTGAAGGCACCCGGCTAAATCCTGCTGAATGTGCAAACATCCAGCCGCTGGCAAACTTTGACCCGCTCGTAAATTTTTCTTTTGTCGTGCCGAACAACATAAACAGCATGCACGACGGAACCATTGCGCAGGGCGATGCGTTTCTCCAAACATTGATGCCGCAGATCACAAACAGCCCGGACTGGGACCACACGCTCGTCATCGTCAGCTTTGACGAAGGCACGACAGCGGTTAACGGCGGAGGCCACATCTATACTGCCGCCCGTGCTCCATGGATCACATCCGGCGGTAGCTCCTCGACATTCTATAATCATCACAGCGTCCTGCGCACGATCGAAGATATCTTTGGTCTTCCATACCTCGGCGGTGCCGCGACCTCGACGACGATGACCGAATTGTTTCCACCGGCGGCAACACCCACAAACACGCCGACCAATACAGCTACTAATACTCCGACGGCCACCGCCACGCCGATCGATACGCCGTCGGTCAGCGGGATGATCACATATGGAAACGCGATCGGGAATCCGGCTGCGCCGCGGCCTGTCCAGAATGTTTCAATGAGCGCGTCAGGAGCGCCTCCGGTTGGCCCAGTCCTTACTGATCCGTCAGGAAACTATACGCTCACCGGCTTTGGACCCGGCACATATGTTTTCTTTTCTGCTAAACCGAGTGGTTCAACTGGTGCTGTAACCTCAAATGATGCTGCCAGGATCGCGCAGGCAGTTTCTGGTATTGTGCCGTTCGTAAGCAATAACCAGCGTTTTACGGCGGATGTGAACGGTAGCGGTGTAGTGTCATCAAATGACGCTGCACGGATCGCACGGTTCGTGGCAGGGCTGACCGATACGGGGAATACCGGACAATGGCAGTTCTTTTGCCCTCCCGGACCGTCTTCGTCGCCGCCATTCACGGGATCACCTACGCCGTCGGCATCGCCATCACCAACGCCGAACTGCTTGCCGTCAACCGTTCCCGGCCCAATTACGGGCGCAGATCTTGTCGGCCTTTTGGTTGGAGAGGTTACCGGTAACTGGAATCCGGCCATTCATCCGCGGCCGGCCGGCGAGCCTAATGCTGAGAATGACTCGCAGTTGGCGGACGGCAGTGAGCCGATGGAAAAGATCACCGTTGATCTGCCGATGCTGGCAGCCCCGGCCGGGAACGAACTGTACGTTCCTGTCAACGTTTATGGAGTATTGGACAAGAACGTCATTTCCTACGAATTTGACCTAAGATACGATCCGACTGTGATACAACCGCTGGCGAATATGGTCGATGTCACCGGAACCGTCAGTCGAGGGCTTTCGGTTGTCGTCAATTCCGCAGAACCCGGCTTGTTGAGAGTTGTTCTGTATGGCGCGATGCCAATTGGTGAAAACGGCGTGCTGTTGAATTTAAGATTTAAGGCTGTCGGCACACCCGGTTCCCTGTCGCCGTTAACGTGGGAAAGGATAATGTTCAACGACGGCGAGTCGTCTATTTCAGCAGCCAACGGACAGATCGAACTTTCGAGCAATCAGGTTGTCTCAGATTGAGTGACCAGCCGATAGACAAGGCTGACGGGCAAGCCCACGACGTTCCAGTAATCGCCTTCGATGCCTTCGATAAAAAGCGCCGCCTGTGCCTGCACTGCGTAGGCACCGGCTTTGTCGAGCGGGTCACCGCGTTCCGCCAGGAAGTTGATTTCGGCGTCGGACATTGCGGCAAATTTTACGCGGGTTCGCTGGATCGCGGATCTCGTATCGTTATTTTTTACGACCGCGACGCCGGTCAGCACCACGTGCCAGTTGCCTGCGAGCATACGCAACATGCGGCGAGCGTCGTCGAGATCGACCGGCTTCGCGAGCATCTGTCCGTCGATCACGACGGTAGTGTCAGCACCAAGAACGATCTCGTCCGGATAACTGACCGCAACAGCCTCGGCTTTTTCGAGCGCCAAGCGAACGACGTAATCCTCGGGTGATTCGTCGTCGCGTTCGCTCTCGTCGATGTTGGGCACATGTTTCGTGAAATCCCAGCCGACAGAAGTGAGTATTTCGGCGCGACGCGGGCTGCCGGAGGCGAGTATCAGTTTTGGAAGTTTGATCATGTTAACAAGTTGTCGGTTATTTTATGTTGAGTGTACCGCCCTTACTAACGTGCGGGCTTTCGCATGGACCGACGTGCGGGCTTCCGCAATGGAACATTCTCGTCTAAAATGATAATTGATTGACGGCAGAAGACAAATGGAACAGCTTTTTAGTGCAATTCCAGCGGTTTTGAAGAATCTGGAGCCGAATCCGGAAGCCGACAAGGCGATCGTTTTCGCCGCGTGGAAGCGATGCGCCGGCGAATTGCTCAGCGCACGAACAACGCCGTTGGATTTCGCTGATAATCGTCTTGTCATAGCGGTCACCGACAAAACATGGCAGCGAAATCTTGAGGATCTGAGCCCGCGGATGCTCGTCAAGCTTAACGATTATCTCGGTCAGGGCACGGTCAGGTTTATTGAGTTTCGGACTGAAGGGGTTAAAAGTGAAAACGTGAAAAGATGAAAAAGTGGCTCGGAATTTTTCCA
>JBKJJR010000142.1:0-3286 GCA_046597835.1 Pyrinomonadaceae bacterium | reverse complement strand
CTGGCAATGGGGTAAATATCTCGGCGAAGAAGCTCTGGAAAACGGCATCGACGTTTGTGTTTCGAGTTGGACCCGCATTACGTCAAATTCAATGCCCGCTATGGCAAAGGCCGGCGCGAATTATATGAATTCGCAACTTATAAAGATGGAAGCTCTGCTCGGCGGATTTTCCGAGGGCATCGCGCTTGATGACCGCGGTTATGTGTCGGAAGGATCGGGCGAAAATATCTTTATCGTCAACAACGGCAAGCTTATCACGCCGCCGCTGGGAGCCTCAATATTGCCGGGAATAACCCGAGATTCGGTCGTTCAGATCGCCCGCGAGATGGGCATCGAAGTCGTTGAAACTCAGATACAACGGGCCGCGCTTTACCTAGCCGACGAAATGTTTTTCACCGGCACGGCGGCTGAAATAACGCCGATCCGTGCAGTTGATCGCATCACGATCGGCGCCGGAAAACGAGGCGAGATGACCAAGAGGCTGCAGGATGAGTTCTTCAAAATAATCGACGCCAAACGTCCGGCTCCATTCGGAGCGGAATGGCTGACATTCGTCAATGCCGCCGATGAAAAAACAACAGCGGCGGCGGCCGCTGAAGTGACCGTCGCGGGGTGATCGCGTTTTATCGCCCGTTCCCGATTTTAGTTCTCGAGAAAGACGGAAAAGTGTCGCCCAGGCGACGCTTTTTTGCGCCATAGGGGACGCTCGATTTATGTTGTTCCAGCCGCGATCTCGTTGTAGGTCGGCCATTTTTCACTAGATCGCCAACACGGCGTTTTCCGTCCCCGCCGTCTTATCTGTCCCGCCCTTCCAACTCCGCGCTTCGCCGCCTATGCCTTTAGACTCCGCAGGAGAACCGACCGTCGATAACGTCGCCTAACCCTTTCGATTCCACAAGAAAACCTACCGTCGATAACGCCGCCACCACTCGGCATTAAAAACTTTTAGATCGTCACTTGACACGTTGTTGCATTTGTGCTACATTTTCTAAATGATAAGAAACGGAGGATCTAAAAGATGGTTGAACAATGGGAAGAGTTTCCGATAGGGCCGAAGGATGTCGAGAATGACCTGCACGTAACGTTGAGCCCCAAGGGCGAGATACTCGTCGGCGCACGGGCGTTCGAGCGCCTCGGAAGGCCTGAGGCGGCAGTGCTGCTATTTGACAAGTTGAACAGCAAGATCGGCCTGCTCCCCGCGCACAAGCGGGTCGCAAATGCCTATCCTCTGACGATCAGAAGCGAAAAATACCGGCATCGAGTGGTCCGTGCCTCTCGCTTCTGCCGTCATCACGGCATCAAGTCCGACCGGACCATAGCATTCGCCGATGTTGAGATCAACGAAGAAGGAATTATGATCCTCGATCTTAAAACCACAACGGCAATCGGGACGACAAGTAAGCGATAAATATGCAACGCAAGATGAATAAGTGCGGCAGGCCGTCAGCGCAGGCCCTGGCCGTATTGTTCTGTTCCGAAGGAGCCGATGCCGTTTAGGCGGAAGCTGAGGACGACGCTGTTTTCGCGGCGGACGCCGACGTTGAAGGTGTAGTATTGGACGGCGAGTGAGCAGCAGTCGTAGGCGTAGCCGAGGGTTACAAGCGAGCTCACGACCGGGGAAGTTTTTGCTGCACGGGTGTTCTGGAGATCGAAGAAGAACGACGTGCCTCCGTAGAGGCCATGGCTGCGATTTCCTAAAAAGATGGACGGGTTCCATTGCGAGCCGCGTAGGGTTCCGGGCTCCTTTCCGGCAGGGGTTGCGTACTGGGCAAGCGACGGAATGAGCGTGACCGCGCGGGTGTAGTAAAAGGTCTGAAAGATCTTGACAAGAGGTGTGCTGTAACCGACGCCGGCCGAGATGGCGCGTAGGCCGTCGCCGGAAACGCCGTAATCGAGCCGGGCGTTAGCGACGATCGTTCTTTGAGGGCGATAGGTAGCGTCGATGTTCAAGGGCGAAAAGCGTCGAGGCACTCCGCCGAACGTGTAAAAACTCATGGCGGTAATAGGCTCGATCTGATTTCGCTGGCCGGGGATCAGAGCTCCGCCAAATGTCTTGTCAAAGAAATATTTGCCGCGAACCGTGATGCTGAAAATCTCATAGGGCTGAATGGAGAGTGCGGAGTTTGTATAGTTCTGAGTTCTTTGAGAATCGGAAGGGAGAACAACCCCGCCAGCCGAAGCGGCGGCCATCCCGCCTTCGTAAGGAGGGGAATGTGTTGAGCCAGTTCCACCGAAACCACCTGCTGATCCCTGCAGCAGCCGCTTTTGGGCGTCGGAAGTGACGGCTTGGCCGTACCGGCGAGAGTAGAATCTGTTGGTGACGCCGAATTCGATCTCGTTCGTATTGGTTGCTGTATCGATCTGATCAAAGCGGATGATCCGGCTAAAGTCATCAACTCCCTTTACAAGACGATAGGTCGCAAACGGTTCGATCACATGGCGGAAACGAAATTGGTTGTCTTTGCCGTAAAAGTTTTTTGCGAGCGCTACGGGGCGGACATCGAAAATAAACTCCCCGTATTTGCGTATCTCATCGCGGCCGGTGACGCGTCTTCTTCTATCAAACGAATTGGAATAATAAGTGACGCGGGCCGAACCGGTCGCCGTAAAATTGAAGTACTTTGTATAAAACGGTGTTATGACCTGCGGATAAATGTCGATCCGCTGCGCCAGCGACGGCGTTATAACCGGCACGCTGTCCGTCTGCTGAAAATATAGGAGCGGGTCGTCAACATCCTCGCGCCTCGAGACTCCTTGCAGACTCGTCTTGAAAGAAAAATACGACTTCTTGAAAAATGGAATAAGTGAAGGGCGTTTTTCAAAGTCAACGCTCGGCAGGTTTCGCATTTTTTCGCGGACATTCGGGATCGAAATGACCTGCGAACGAGCCAAAAAATTGAGTGTGTAACTGTCCCAGCTTTTATTAACAAATATCTGCGATATCTCGATGGGGGAGATGATGGCCTGGACGCCGTCGGCGAATTCCTGTCTAAAATCCAGACTCGATGTCAGGCGAAAGTCGACTGCTGCAGTAAACCCGTTTGGGAAAAAATGCACGCCTTCGGCATACATCGACGACCCGCCTTGATCAGGATGTTCTGCATCTGCCTTATGGCCGAAGATCCGATCCTGGACCGCAAAAAAACCAAAATTAAGGTACGAACGAGAGTTAGCCCGGGTGCGCACATCTGCCCCGTACCCAAGTCCGCGGGCCGTATAGACGTCCCCTCGGAACGTAACGTCCGCGGAATCGCCAAGCGTCTTGTAATAGGCTGTCGAAACTCGG
>JBKJJR010000132.1:0-3420 GCA_046597835.1 Pyrinomonadaceae bacterium | reverse complement strand
TAGGGAAAGTCGCCGGGATTGTTAAAGGTGAAACTGAAGGTCGAGCCGGGGTTGAGACTGCCTGAATTCCACACGCCGGTGTTGCTGGTTGCCGTATGCGGCAATGCGTCGTCATTTGTCCACCTCACCGTGTCGCCGACATTAATCGTTAGATTTGAGGGCAAGTATTCAAATTGGAATATGCTAACCGTCACCGTCACCGGGCCGTCATGCTGCGGCCGCACCACAGGCTCGGCTGGACGTGAAAATGGCAGTGGCCGGCCGCAGAAAACCTCCAAATAATCGTAATCGGAAGAATAAAGAGTGCCCGCCCTGACGCCTGAAACGACGGTCAAAGCCAAAAGACATATCGCAGCAAATAGCCCAATGCGAAAAGTTGCCGAAAGCAAGACGCGGAGCCGGACATTTGCGAACACAGCAGTATCTCCTTTTAGGGTAGTTTTGCGCCTATGAGTATATACGAGAATTGCTCGATCTTGTAAAGATTTTTAGCGATCCCTCATAATTCTATTTTTCTAATTTAAAATGAAATGCAAGGGCGCGTGCAAGCAAGGGCGGTAGATCCAAGTTGAGTGTTCCGCCCTTAATTATGTGAGTGCCTTACGCCTACCGCGCCTATTAGTAAACCTCTGGTGCCCAAAGCTCTACTTGCCCATCGGTGGCGGTTATTGGCGACTCGCCTTCGTTGAACATTATTTTCGTCCATGTGAGCGGTGATATTGCGCCCGGTTGGCCGATGGCGGTGAACCTCAGGATGAGAAGAACACCGTCTTCGTCGATAGGCAGCGGGCCATAGACGACCACTCTCAAAAGTCCCGGCTCATTCGCATTCACGACCGCAGTAAGGCCGCGGCTGGCTGTTCCTATTACATCGATCGGGTTTGCAAGGGGCTGTAACACCGACGGATCGTATCTTAGGTCGAACTCGTAAGAGACGATGCCTTTATCGACCGCGCCGTCGAGGCGGACGGGAATTACTAATTCGTCCCCGACAGCCGCCGCAACATTTGGTAAATTGACCTCGATAGGCCGTACCGGGCCGTTGCTGCCATCGGAAGTTGACGTCCCACTTATGCTATCCATCGGTCTCGCTCCCGTATTTGCCCAGTTTCCCGACACCTCGCCCATCAGCAATGCCGTGTAATCCTCGCCCGTAACTGTTGCGTTTACCGTCGGATAGGTCCTGCTCGGAGGGTTGAATTTCCAGCTTCCAGCAATGCCAAACGGAGGCCCTCCGACTACATACTTCCCGATATATCCGGCATCGAACGACGTGACGGAGCCGTTGTTGCTCACATCCGCAACGATCAACTGATTTCCAGTCAACAGAGTGACGCCTGCGGCATGCTGTGCCACCTTTGCTGCGTCGAACGAGGTTATGCTGTTTTGTCCTGCGGCCTTTGTAGGCGTGACGGTGTACGAACCGGCACCAAAACCGGTAATCGTATACGTTCCACCCGGAAAATTGGAGATTGATGAAACACTCGGCGAACCGGGGGCGTTGAGGAGAACGTTTGAAACAAAACGTGGATTCGGAGCACCGATCGCATTGCCGTATGTGATGGTCCCGCTGATCGAGGCCGGCGGCGTTGGCGTATTAGTCGCGGTGTTCGTCGAGGTAGGTGTCGGCGTTGATGTTTCCGTCGCGGTTGCGCTTGCGGTATTGGTCGGCGTGTCTGCCGGAGTATTCGTCGCGGTGCTTGTCGGCGTGGATGCCGGAACGCAGTTGCTCAGGAAGATCGATACGTCGCCTCCGCTAAAGTTGCCGGCGGCGAGGTCTTGTTTCGCGTCGCCGTTAAAATCACCGACGGCAACTGAATAGGGCTGACTGCCGGCGGGAAAGTTGAGGGCAGTATTAAAACCGCCGGCGCCGTTCCCTGGCAAGATCGAGACGTTGAACGCGCCGAAGTTGGCGGTAACGATGTCCTGATTGCCGTCGCCATTGAGGTCACCAACGGCAACAGAAAATGCCCCGCTGGCGGCGGGAAAATTAACGGCGGCGGCGAAAACGCCTTCTACATCGCCCAGCAGGACGGACGCGTCATGCGAGCCGTAATTGGCAGTAACAAGGTCCTGATTGCCATCACCGTTAAGATCGCCAATGGTTATCGACGCCGGAGCGGAGCCAACGCCATAGTTAGCCGCAGCGCCAAAACCGCCGGTGCCATTTCCGAAAAGAACAGACACGGTGCCTGCATTGGTATTTGCAGTGGCGAGATCGCGCTTGCCGTCGTTATTAAAATCACCGACGACCAGGTTGTACGACGTGACACCGACGCTAAAGTTGGTAAACGCAGCGAAGCCACCCGTCCCGTTGCCGAGCAATACAGAAACGCTGGTCGAACCCAGATGGACGACCGCGAGATCCTGTCTGCCGTCACCGTTGAAATCGCCGACTGCGACCGCCGTCGGATTTGCACCCGCGGCAAAGTTCGTCGGAGCGCTGAAACTGCCGGCGCCGTTGCCCAGCAAGATCGAAACATTGTTCGATATCTCGTTGGCGGCGACGAGATCCTCTTTTCCATCGCCATTAAAATCACCTACAGCCACTGAATATGGAGTGGAACCGACGGCGAAATTTACCGCGGCGCCGAACCCGCCCGAGCCGTTGCCCAAAAGGATCGATATGTTATTTGAGCCTTGATTGGCGATCGCGAGGTCCTGTTTGCCGTCACGATTGAAATCACCGATCGCCGTCGAGCGGGGACTAGTGCCCACGCCGATGTTGACAGCCGACGCGAATGTAACCGAACCGCATGCGACAGGAGTAACTGTCAGGCTGAAGGTTTTGGTGACGCTTGCCCCGCCGCTGTCGAAACTCGAGATACGTACGCCATAGATCCCGGCCGGATGAGCGTTGGTCACGCGCACTGTTCCTGTTGTAGGGTCAGCCTCGAGTTTGCCTTTGAAATTTGTTGTCGTGGAAACACTCATTCTCGCCGACAGCGTGGGTGCGGCGTCGGGGATCACGGTCGTATCGGCACTCGCGAGTATTGAGGTGTCCGGATAATTACCAAGCGTCGGCGTTGTCGCGCTGGTCGGCGTCGCAGTTGGTGTTGAGCCGAGGACGGTAATGTTGCCTGTCATGCCCGAGTGAATGCCGCAGTGATAGGCGAATGTGCCTGCGCTGTTGAATGTGAAACTGAAACTTTGTCCATTCGACAGCGTGGCGGAATTCCAAATATTGCTGTTGCTAGTCGTAGTATGCCCGGAGCCATCGATATTGGTCCATCTGACCGTATCGCCGATGTAGATCGTCGGGTTCGGCGGGTCGTAAGAAAACTTAACAATATTAACGTTGACCGTGGTAAGCATTCCGGGTGCGGAACTGGGACTGGTCATTACGGATTGTTCTGTGGGTTCGAAAAGCGCAGGTATCGGATTGCCGCAGAAAAATTCGGTGTAACCATTAGAACCAAA
>JBKJJR010000100.1:0-5539 GCA_046597835.1 Pyrinomonadaceae bacterium | reverse complement strand
ATACTTCGGCGAAGTGAAAACTGTTGGCGAAGCGTTTGCGGTTTATAAACTCGGCGATGACCTGGATGTTTCCATACCGCGGCGTGAACGCAAATCGGCGCGCGGACATCGCGGATTTGTCGTCGAAGGCGATCCGCAGATGTTGTTTGAGGAAGCTTGCTCGCGGCGCGATTTTACGATCAATGCGATTCTCAAAGATGTTTTGACCGGCGAGATCGTTGACCCTTTTGACGGGCGAGGCGACATCGAGAACAGAATTCTGCGTATGGTTTCGAGCGGGACATTTGCCGAGGACAGCTTGCGAGTTTTGCGTGCGTGTCAGTTTGCCGCAAGGTTTGAGTTTGATATTGACGCGGAAACTGTCGAGACATGCAAAACGATAGATGTCACCGATCTGCCGAAAGAACGCATCTGGGGCGAGATCGAAAAACTTCTTTTGCAGGCGCAAAGGCCGTCGATAGGGCTGAAGTGGCTTTACGATCTTGGCGTCGTCGATCAACTCTTTCCCGAGATGCAGGCTCTTGTCGGTGTGCCGCAGGAGCCGGAATGGCATCCGGAAGGCAATGTCGATGTTCACACGCTGATGGTTGTTGATGAGGCCCGCAAACTGATCGATGAACTCGATCATTCTAGAAAAGTGACTGTGATGCTCGGAGCTTTGGCCCACGATTTCGGCAAGCCGCCGACGACCGAGTTTGTTGACGGCCGAACACGCTCACGCGGACACGACGAGGCAGGCGTTGCTCCGACACTGTCCTTTCTCGACACGCTCGGCATGTTTACGCTTGATGGGTATGATGTTCGCAATCAAGTCGTTCAGCTTGTCCGCTATCACCTGAAACCGGGCGAGTATTACAAAGCCAAATCGCCCGTTGGCGACGGAGCGTTTCGCCGCCTCGCGCGCAAGGTCGAGCCCGATCTGCTTTACCGTGTCTCAAAAGCCGATTCGCTCGGACGCAATCCCGATTGGCTGCCAAAGGAGAAATGGTTTGGCTCGCAATCTCAGGAATGGTTTATCGAAAAGGTTCGCGAATTGCAGATCGAAAAGAAAGCACCCGACCCGATCTTGCTGGGCCGTCATTTGATCGAATTGGGAATGCAGCCGTCGCCTGAATTTAAGCGCATTCTCGATGCCGTCTATGAAATGCAGCTCGACGGCAACATCACAAATCTAGACGAAGCAATTAAGGAGGTCATGAGATCCGACAAGACATAATAAAACTTTGCGTTCTTTGCGACTTCGCGTGAAATCTTCTCACGCAAAGCCGCATAGAACGCAAAGAGATCAAAAAACGGATCAAGATACTCAACCTTGAGTACAGAATTTATTTGGATATGTATAAAAGAACCAAAAAAGCTACAAACCACAGCGCGATCATGGCTTGGATCAGCCTGTCTTTCAAAAGGATCATCGTCGGCGAGCCGCTCTTTTGTTCGACGATCGCAATTTGCAGAAAGCGCAAAATACCGATGACCACAAAGACCGACGTGAGATACACATTGTCCGATCTCAGTCGCTGCACGACTTCGTCCGAGACTGTGTACATTACATAACAAACGATTGTGATCGTGCCCAATATGACGAGACATGTATCGACAAACCGAAGCGTATATCCGTTATTGGCCGGCCGCAGAGACTCTTTATCAACGGCCAAGAGCAGGTCGTCGCGGCGCTTTCCGGCCGCGAGACAACAGGCGAGTAGAAAGGTCATTAGGATGAGCCACTTTGAGATAACGACATCGGTCGCAACACCGCCCGCTAATACGCGAAGCACGAATCCGGTAGCGATGAACGAGATGTCGATCAGCGAAATATGTTTGAAGTAGAGCGAATAAAGAAGATTGAGTGCAAAATAGCCCGCGACGATATAAGCGAACGTCGCGCCGACTGTCAATGCAAGTGCCGCCGACAGAGCAGCCAGCAGCGCAAGCATCACCATTGCACTTCTGATTGAAACGGCTCCGCTGGCAAGCGGACGCGAGCGTTTGCGTTCGTGGATCTTGTCCTTTTCGATGTCAAAAATGTCGTTGAGAATATAGACCGAACTCGCAACGGCGCAAAACGAGAGAAATGCAAACGCCGGTCTATAGCTCGCGAACAGCACGCCGATCTTGCCGCCAAAGAAAGCGGGGATCAGTACAAAACCGTTTTTAACCCACTGATGAGGCCTCATGAGCCTCATATGCTCTTTGACAATTGAACCAAGTGACGAGGCGCGGCTCAGCGCAGGCCGGCCATTCGGCGAGATCGAGGTGACCTTGCCGTTTGAGAAGGCGGGCTTCAATGGCCCGCCTTCGCCGGCCAGCTTGTGCTGCCGCATGCCTTTTGGATAGACTCTCAAATCGATATATTCCGTCTAATCAATAAAGTGTTAAATAACACTCATTTCCAGCCGGCATCGAATTAAGAAAGAGGCTATTGTGGATTTTTGAAAATGCCGCGTTCTACCAGATGCTCATAGACAAGCGTCGCCCACATCTCGCACCCGGCCGGGTTGCAATGCGAGTCCACGAGGGAATTGCGATAGCGTTTGGATAAAGCATCGGGCCAGCGGGGATCGATCTCAGGCATAAGGCCGTAAACCTCAAAGCCGTCTTTGCGGCCTTCGGCGGCGACCATGCTGTAGGGGACATCTTCGACCGAGCCCTGGACGAGGACGGTGAAAGGTATCGAACGGTCGTCGCATATCTGCTTGATGCGTGCAAGGGAATCTGCGATCGCACGCCAGCGCGGATTTGTCTCCTCATAGTTGTCCATGTGGATGAGAGCGGCTTCTGTACCGGTGCTTTGCCGCGCGAATCGCGAAAGGACGAAAAGCGTCGAGAGCGCATAGCTTCGTTGGGCAAAGTCGGCCATCCATGAAGCCCTTTTGTCGAACACCCAGCCTTTCGCCTCGATGTCGTTTACCGCGAAGAGGAGCATCACGGCGTCAGGCTGTAGGTTGAGGCCGACAGTCTCGAGTTGGATCAACTCCTGCTCGGTATTATAAGACGGCACACCCATATTGACGACGCGGTAGCTAAGAGCTTTGTTATTTTCATTCGCCATTCGCTCGACTATTGCGGGAAGCGTGTGTTCGTAATTGACGCCGATGCCAAAGATGATCGAATCCCCGAGCCAGAGTATTCGGGATTCTCCAACCGGTTTGGCGGGGGCGATCTCGGACCCGCGAAGGCCGACGGAATTCACCTGATATCTTGCGTGGTGATAATCAGCATCGAGGCCTGGCTTCAGCCTATACGAGATCGGTTCCTCACGGATCATCGTATCGAAAAAGCGAGCGGTTTCCGGGTAATAAGAAATGCCGAGCGGATCGACTATCCTTGCGCCTACCTCGAGCAGAACGAGGACGATCGACAACTGGACGATCAATAATAAGAATAGCCGCAAGACCTTCCTGATACCGCGAGGCTTTTCCTTGCCGGTTGGTTGAGGGTCGAGCGGCTCTTCCATTCGATCAGTTGGCAGATTAAGCCTTGCCTTCGAGAAACGCCTTTAAGCGGCGCGAACGTGACGGATGACGGAGCTTTCTCAGGGCCTTTGCCTCGATCTGCCGGATGCGTTCGCGGGTGACGGCAAAATGCTGGCCGACCTCTTCGAGCGTATGCTCGGAGCCGGTATTGCCGAGGCCGAAACGCATCTTTATTACCTTTTCCTCCCGAGGAGTGAGCGTCGCCAAAACTTCATCCGTTATCTCACGTAAGTTAGAGAAAGTGACTGATTCTGCAGGGTTTAGGATCGACTTATCTTCAATGAAATCGCCCAGATGCGAGTCTTCTTCCTCGCCGATCGGTGTTTCCAAACTTATCGGCTCTTGAGCAATTTTCAGGACCTTTCGGACCTTCGAGACCGGAATGTCCATTCGCTTTGCGATCTCTTCGCTCGTCGGTTCGCGGCCGAGTTCCTGCACAAGCAGACGCGAAGTGCGGATCAGTTTGTTGATCGTTTCGATCATGTGCACGGGAATGCGGATCGTGCGAGCCTGATCGGCGATGGCGCGAGTGATCGCCTGGCGTATCCACCACGTTGCATACGTCGAGAATTTATAGCCGCGGCGCCATTCAAATTTATCCACGGCCTTCATTAAGCCGATGTTGCCTTCCTGGATGAGGTCGAGAAACTGCAGGCCGCGGTTGGTGTATTTCTTGGCAATCGAAACGACGAGACGAAGGTTGGCTTCGACCAATTCGCGCTTCGCCTTATTCGTGTCAAATTCGCCTACGCTGATCGTATGGTAAGAACGTTTGATCTCTACCGGCGCGAGATGGTATTTTTCTTCGATGTCGGTCAGGACCGCGCGGGCCTCGGCGATCTTGGCTTTCAGCACTTTCTTTTCCGGAGCGGCCGGTTTCTTATCCAGCTTTTCTTGTGTGCGGCTTATTGTGCGTTCGGCCCTGCGGATATCTTCGACGACCTTTCGGATCGCCGAGATCAAAACCTGCCGCGAGCGCTCCGTAATATTAAGATTCTTGATCTCTTGGGCGATCTCGAGCCGAAGACGTCCTGTTTTTCTACGCAATGTCCGAAGCTTTTTAGATTTCTTGCCGGCAGCTTTCTTTTGCTCCTCGACCAGAGCGACCCACGCTTTCAGGGCAAGCTTAAAATTCCCGCGGATGCTTTCAATGCCCTCTAGCGTCCAGCGCAGATATTCTTCAGCCTTATCTTCTTCGATAGATATCTCGGCCTGCTCGGAAAATACAACGGTTTCGCGAATGCTTGCCTTGCCCGCCGCCAAATCCTCACCGATCTTGAGCAGCCGTTCAACGGCTATAGGCGAACGCGAGATGGCCTTGTGCGTTTTAATCTGGCCGCGCTCGATGCGTTTTGCGATGACGACTTCGCCCTCGCGGTTGAGCAGCGGCACTACGCCCATTTCGCGGAGATAAAGCCGAACCGGGTCGTTCGACTTGTCCAACACGCCCGCCGAAAGGTCGAGATCTAGGTCCTCTTCGTCAACTGCCTCTTCTTCCTCGTCATCCAAGGCGAGTGTTTGTGCCTTCTCAATAAGTTGTGCATCGGTCTCAGCTACCGAGATATTGGCGCCCTCAAGGCGCTCCAACACATCCTCAATGTCGTCGGCCGACAACATATTTTCCGGGAGTTCGCGGTGAAGTTGATCCAAGCTCAACCCCTTCTTTCGCCTGCCGAGGGCCAGCAAGCGATCCATCAAGTCTTCTTTTTCGTCGTAATCAGCCATATTCTCTAATTAGTGCATTCGATTAAACTGGCGGTTAAATCGTTGTTCTCAATATCTTTAGTAACGATTTTCGACCCTAATTTGTTTCAATTCAGGGCAACTAGTTTAAAACGAAAAGTATATCACAATTCCGCGATTCGTCGCTGCAATTCCCGACGTATTTTTTCCAGTTCCAACTGTTCGAAGGTGAGCTCGCTGAAAAGTTCGTCGTTACCAGCCTGTTCAGCCAAAGTTGCCTCGCGGCTGATCTCCATTATCCGGTTTGCGATGGCCATATTCCGTAGGGTAAAGACACAATTCTCGGCCTGATGAAGCACGTCGTCGAGGACTTCGTCATGCTC
>JBKJJR010000339.1:0-3612 GCA_046597835.1 Pyrinomonadaceae bacterium | reverse complement strand
ATTTTCCACTGTTTTGTCCCGCACCAAGCTAACAAATTGCCGGACAAATTGAAATACCAATTTTCCCGATATGGCGTGGTTTTCTCGATATGGCGTAAGTTTCCGAATATGCCCTGGATTTCCGACTTGAGGCGAATTGTCTTCTTTGATAAATCAGTGGATTGGCTTATAATCTTCGGGAAATCCAACTTTTACAGTCGAATCTTATGAAAAAAGTTTATGCCGCATTTCACGGGACTGTGGTCCGACGGCTACATGTACGGTCATTCTTCGGTGGCATCGTAGTATTGTTTTTGGCTGTCTTTACGCTGTTTCAGTCGGGTGAACGAGTTGTAAAGGCTGATAAGAACGGCGGGCAGGAGTCCCTCCAAATAATCCGCGAATCTGACAAAACCAATATCGAATCAAGCGGCAATGCCACTACACCGCTTTCGGCTATCTTGAATATTGACGGCACGATCAAAAAGGGCTCAATCGGCAGCTTTGATCCGAAAGGATTTCAGATGTCATACGGCCCCACCGGAGATCTTTCGTTCGGGGTGTGAACAGGTAAGGCACTTCCTAGGCATAGTAAATACTCCAAACTCTATTTAATATTTTAACCTGCCTTGGACACTAACCCTAGGATTAATTTTCTGTCCAAGTCATAGTATTTCCTCATAATATTTCCGGCCAGAGTTTTACGGCCGGGCCCGGGGCAATTTCAAGGAGGCACATGACCACCAGGTCGAGGGAACCGTAAATCTTGAAAATCTCGTAAATAGATTTGGAAAATGAACTAACGAAGGGCAATTGTGTGCACCAAATGCCAACAAAAAAACAAGACCCTTGCCCGTCAAACTCGACGCGGTGCGCATCCACGGGTACGAAGCAATCGAATCCCTCATCCTCGTCTCCCTTGTCACCGCCGATCCCCTGCTGCTCATCGGAAAATGCGGCACAGGGAAGACGTTGATGCCCAACAGCCGTTCCGGCGGTTTCGGCCTCAAACGCCGGAACGACAACGCCAACTTCTGGCCGGTAGTCCCTTTCCCGCGAGCAGCCAAATCCGTCTTTGCCGCTTCCTACTCGAAGATTTGAAAAAGCGATCCCAGGTGGGCGGCGGATTGGGAAAACGTCCGAATTCTCGTCAACCCGAACAGTGAACTTATCGCCGGCGGGAGCGACGTTGACAACGGCCAAACGGGCAGGAAGCTCGTAATGGACCACTACGGACCGCGCGTCCCCGTGGGCGGCGGAGCTTTGGCGGGTAAGGACCTAGCCCATATCGACAGTTTAGGCTGATACGCCGCCAGAGAAGCCGCGATCGACGCGGTAAGGTCCGGGGCGGCGGAGTGCACGATCACGCTCGTTTACGCTCCCGGACGCAACGAACCGCTCGATGTTATCTACGATATGCAGGGTAAGGGAAAGGCCTTCGGCCGCGAGCATTTCGGGTACGAACGGATGAAGAAAAGACTCGCCGATCCAACTGTTCTGTTAGGGAAATATGTCCCGTTCATTGATGCTGTTTCGGGCTGTAATTTGTTATAATTAAGGAGGAAAGCATTAAAAGACAATTTAGAAAAAGTGGCCGAATATCCGATCCCCGTAGAAAGCGGATAGTCACACGCGTGCCGCCAAGCGGCACGGTGTCCGGAGAAGGCCCAAATAGGAGAAAACTATGAAACAAAAAACATTGTATGTGGATATGGACGGAGTACTAGTGGATTTCCAGTCCGGTATTGACCGCTTGACGGACGAGGAAAGGGCGGAGTTCGCCGGGAACGAGGACGACTGCCCTCGCATCTTTGAGTTGATGGAGCCGATGCCCGGGGCGATCGAGGGCTTTACGGAACTTGCAAAGCATTTCGACACTTACATTCTGTCGACCTCGCCTTGGAAGAACCCGAACGCTCCCGCACATAAATTAGCCTGGGTCAAAAAGCACTTCGGCGATGGTCCGGAGAGCCCGGCTTACAAGCGGTTGATACTTAGCCACCACAAAGGCCTCCACAAAGGGGAGTTCATCATCGACGATCGAGATAAACACGGCGTTTTGGAGTTCGGGGATGGTCACCTCCACTTTCGAACCGATTCGCGATTTCTTGACTGGAAGTCGGTGGTCGATCACCTGATTCCGCTGGCTTAACGCCGGTGGGCCGGTCCGGCAAGTTTATTTAGGAGAAAATTCGAATAAGGGGCGTACAAATGTCTTTAATGGCTATTAACGATAGGTAACACTGACGGGCGGTTGACTGAATGAGGGAGGACTAGACCGATGAAGAAAAAGCTCGCGGTCACGTGGAAGTGCGCCAGAAGCACTTTGCCATCGTGCAAAGAGGGCTAGACGATCAGCACGGAAGGGGATCAAAAAAGGCTCATAACCCATTTCGTTTAGTCCAACATTTAGTCCAACACGCAAAAATAATGCCTTGGGGGCCATCATCGAATTGCCTGTAACCTATTGTAAATAGGTTAGTTAATTTGGTACTCGCGGCGGGATTCGAACCTGCGACTTCTTCCTTCGGAGGGAAGCACTCTATCCAACTGAGCTACGCGAGCATGATAAAATCATAAGCCGAGCCGTTCTATTTTGGCTGCAAGGTTATGCTCTTTATTTTCACCGGATCGAGCGGCTTTTCGCCGTTTTTTGGAACGCCAGCGATCGTATCGGCATTATTCATTCCGTCGATCACCTTGCCGAACACGGTATAGTTCTTGTCCCAACCCGGGTAACGCTGCATTGTGATGTAAAATTGGCAGTTTGCCGAATTGGGATCACTCGTTCTGGCCGCCCCCACAATGCCACGGTCAAATGGAACATCCGAAAATTCCGCTGGGAGGGCTGGTTTTGGCGAGTTGCCTCCACCGGTACCAGTCGGATCGCCGCCCTGGATGACAATGCCGCTGACGCGGTGAAAAGTCAGGCCGTTGTAAAAGCCTTCTTTAATAAGTTCCTTGAAACGCGAAACCATCTTTGGCGCAATGTTTGAGTAAAGCTCTAGTTTCATTTTTCCATACGCAGGATTTTCCATTTCAATAATGGCGACCTCGTCGTCGGCAACCGGAGCAACGCCGGTCTTTACATCCGGCTTGGCGGGTGTATTTGCGTTTGTGCTTGCGGCTTTTTTATCGCCGCACGACATCATGAGAACGCAAGTAAATAAGAATAAAAGGAACGTGATTTTCTTCATATATTTTATTTTTAAATAGGAATTTTGCTGTCCATCATAATAGTGACGGGGCCATCGTTGACGAGTTCGACATCCATCATTTCGCCGAATGCTCCGGTCTCAACTTTTTTTACTGTTTCTCGCGCCTTGGTAACAAAATACTTATACCACTTCAAAGCGTCTTCACCCGAAGCAGCATTGATAAACGATGGACGACGGCCTCGCCGCGTGTCTCCGTAAAGCGTGAATTGTGAAACGACGAGCATTTCTCCGCGAATATCTGCCAATGAGAGATTCATCTTCCCGTCGGCGTCGCTAAAGATCCGCAGATTCACGATCTTATCGACGAGAAGATCGGCGTCTTTGTCGTCATCCTGATGCGTGACGCCAAGCAAGATCAACAATCCTTGCCCAATGTCGCCGACGATCTTGTCCGCGACTGTTACCTTTGCACGCG
>JBKJJR010000197.1:0-8965 GCA_046597835.1 Pyrinomonadaceae bacterium | reverse complement strand
TGCCATCGAGGAGGAGGCGTATTCAACGGGCGCGGCCGCTCTCGTGCCATATACCGCATTAAAGCGAATGGTTAACTCCGGCAAAACATCGGCGGAGATCGCGCGTCATTTCAACGTGAGCCGCGCTTTGGTAGAGTATAGGATCAAGGTCTCGCGGCTGTGGGACCTATATAAGGATAGGATCTTTCAAGGCGATCAATGAGGGCAGATCAAGGTAAACAAAAAAATGCGGCAATCGAAAAGCTTTCGACCGTCGATAAGCTGCGGATGCTGCTTGATATAACCAAGACCATCAGCCGCTCGCTTGATCTCGACGAGGTCTTGAATCTTGTAATGGATACGCTCGGTTCGCTTGTGCCCTACGACGCAGCGGGTATTTATCTGATCGAATTTAGCCCCGAGGACAAGAGCCCGTATATTTTTAAGTCAAGGGTGATTCGCGGATACAAGATAAGCTTTGAGCTTATCGAACCGCGCTTGAAAATGGGTGAAGGCTTTCTTGGCACCGTGGCGCAGTCGGGAAAGGCGATCATTTCGCATGATGTCAGCAAGGACAGCCGATATTTTCCAGCAAGGGAGCAGACCAGATCGGAAATGGTCGCTCCGATCATTTCAAACGACCAGGTTATCGGGGTGTTTGACCTCGAAAGCGACAGTCTCGATGCCTATTCTGACGACGATCTGGCGGTGCTGCAGCTACTGACGTCGCAGGTCGCGATAATTATCGAAAAGGTTCGTCTGCACGAACAGGTCGTCGAGAAAAAGCGGATTCAGGCACAGCTCGAGATCGCACGGCAGGTCCAGCTCGAACTGCTGCCCGGAAATGATCCGGAGATCGAGAATTTTGATGTCAGTGCTTATATTTTTCCCGCTGAAGAGGTTTCGGGTGACTATTACGACTGGGTAAAAGTTTTTGACGATCAGATCGGGATCGTTGTCGCCGATGCGGTGGGCAAGGGGATTCCGGCGGCACTTTTGATGGCGTTCCTCAGAGCGAGCCTTCGTTCGTGTGTGCAGATCGGCTACGCTCCGCACATTGCGTTTGCAAAGGTAAGCAGTCTGCTTCATGAATCGATCGAGGATAATAAATTTATCACGGCGATCTACGGCATTTTGGATTACACGAATAGGACATTCGTTTTTTCAAACGCGGGGCATAACCCGCCGCTGTTGATCAAGCCCAATGGTGAATATCGTTACGTGGAATACGGCGATGTGCCGTTAGGTATGTTTGCCGACATTCATTATCACCAGCATTTTATTAGATTTGAGCCGGGACAGGTTTTGGTGCTATATACCGACGGGATTACCGAGGCAGCAAATCCCACGGGAGAAGAGTACGGGCAAGATAGGCTCGCAAAACGTGTCTTGGAGGGACTTCAGATCCGCTTGCCCGCAAAGCAGCTCATCGATCACATACGAAAAGGCGTGGCGGATTTTACCGAACGGAAGTTTCTCGATGATGATGGCACACTTTTCATTATCAAAGCGGAATAAACCAAAAAACGTCTCAGTCCGAAGAATCGGGGTTTTCACAGGTTTGAATCAGAGAGCGGAAGGCTCCCCAAGTGCTTGGGTCACCTTCCGCGTTCCTTCAGTCGTCATGGAAATTGTGAATTCGTTAATGCGCCGTAATGGAACAATGGAGATTGTCACCGCCCGGCACCACGGGCGTGGAAAAATCGTCGTAATTGATCTTGTCGTTTCGGGTCGAAAAGGCGTAAATATCAAAGCCGTGGGCGTCGAGAAAATCGGTTAGCTCCTCGGACCGATCCATATAAAGCGTCTCGGTGTAACCGAGTTCAGCTCGTATTTCGAGCAGCCGCTCGATCACTTCGAGCGGTGCGAAACATCTGCTTGGATCTTGAAATGATGCCATAACATTTTACCCGTTCGGCCGGACTTTGGTTAGAGAACAAATGGAGGTAATTAGTTTGCCTCGATTTTTGCCGCTCATTGAAACATTCGATGAATAGTTCCAATTGGATTCGGAACGTCGGATGATTTCAAATAAGGCTCGAGGATCAGAAGGATGGATTGCAGGCCGTTGAAGAGGGTGTGAAGTATAACGCACGGCAGCAAATTGTTCGTCTTGATGCGAATTGCCGTCAAGGTAACGCTAAGCAGAGTCAGGAGAAAGATCGTCGAATAGCTGGGCCAATATTGTGGGACGTGGACGATCGAAAAAAGGAGCGTTGCAAGGACAAATGCAGCGGACACGCCAAAAGTACGCTGAAATGCTGAGTACAATAACCCGCGATAAACAACCTCTTCGACTAGCGGGGCAGTAAAAGTTGCGAAAAATGCAACGATGTAAACGGCACTGCGGGAGCTTTTCAGGATCCTGAGAAGGTCGTTTTCCTGTTCGGGAACAATTGCCGTGACGATCGTCGCCGCCACAAAGAACCCAATGAGGATTATACAATAGTGCCACCAGGTAAATCCACCTTTTTCCCATCCCAGCATTTTGCGAAAGGAATAAGTGTTAAAACGCGTCACAGCTATCCATGCGACCGCGATGGTGAGTAAATGCGCAAGGAGAATAGGAAGCAACTGGGCGACAATTGCGCCTTGATCGGTAAGGATGAAGTCCTTTAGTAGCTCTTGGTCGCCCAGCGAAACTCCACGCGACACTGCATAGATGCCCAAAAAGACCGATGGGATGACGACAATTGAGGCGACGCTAAAGAGCCAAACCCCGACGGCCGTCCAGCCATTCCACGGCGGATCATCTGGGGAAGCTGCTATTGGAAGAAGGGTATTTGGCGGCGTTGGTTGTTCGGCTTCAGATGGGTTGAAAATTGGCTGGTGCTCGTTCTCCACTTCAAGAGTGTAGCCAAACAACTTCAGAGATCCAAGTTCCGTTCTTCTTATCTTGCGATTATTGCCAAGACCATATAACCTAAAATCCCGTGGAGTTACACGGCAAAAATCCAAAAAAAAATGTGATCGCAATTATACCGGCACGCTACGGCTCCGTCCGTTTGCCGGGGAAAATGCTGCTTGAGATCGCTGGTAAACCGTTGATACTACACAGTTTAGCGCAAGCGGCTAAAGCTCGCTATGTTTCGCGCGTGGTCGTCGCGACGGACGACGAGCGGATATTGCGTGTTGTTCAGGAAAGCGGCGGCGAGGCGGTGATGACTTCTTCGGAACACATATCAGGCAGCGATCGCATTGCCGAAGCGGCGCAGAATTTACCTGCGAACTCTATAATTGTAAATGTGCAGGGTGACGAACCGACGATCTCGCCGCGAACAATCGACGCGGCGGTCGAGGCTTTTATTAACGACGCTGCTGTCGATATTGCGACCACATCAGAGGCGATAAGCGAGACTGACGAGTTGATGAACGGCAACGTCGTTAAGGTTGTGACAAATGCGGAAGGATACGCCGTTTACTTTTCACGGTCACCTATCCCGTTTCCGCGCGATGCTTCGTTGAGATACGATGGTGATCTTAAACAGGCGATCAGCGATGAGCCTGGGCTGCTGTCGATCTTTCGCAAACACACCGGACTGTATGTTTATCGCCGCGAATATTTATTGAAATTTACAAAACTGCCGCCGACAAAGCTTGAGCAGATCGAAATGCTTGAACAGCTTCGGGCATTAGAAAACGGAGCACGGATCAAAGTCGTTGAAGTAAAGGAAAGCTCGATCGGCGTCGATACGGCTGAGGATCTTGAGCGTGTGAAAAGGATCATCGAGAGTTATGAGTGATTGGATTGGCCTCGGATTTTTTGTTTTGCTTGTCGTAGGCGTGCTGATCGGTTTAAGAGCGCTCAGCAAACCGCGAACGACGACATCCGAGGAATTTGAGCGGAACGCGGCCGAAGGAACGACGATGCTTGGGGCTTCGATGAACGCTTTGCATGAACTGATGAATCCGGCCGAGTCCAGGGGTAAAGAAGTTATTACGCAAATGAAGGAAGGCCGTTTTCAAAAAAAGAAACGCGAAGGCAAAGCCGGCGGAACTGAGAGGAGTGAGATAAATGGAGAACACGATGATTGAGAAAAAAACAAAATATATTTTTGTCACTGGCGGTGTGGTTTCGAGTCTAGGAAAAGGCTTGGCTGCGAGTTCGATCGGCTGTCTGCTTGAGGCTCGCGGGCTAACAGTGCAAATGATGAAGCTCGATCCTTATATTAATGTCGATCCGGGTACGATGTCGCCCTTTCAGCACGGCGAGGTGTTCGTGACCGACGATGGTGCCGAGACGGATCTCGATCTTGGGCATTACGAGCGGTTTACTCACGCCAAACTGTCACAGGCGAATAACTGGACGACGGGCCGCATCTACCTTTCGGTCATTGAAAAGGAACGACGGGGTGATTATCTGGGCAAGACAATTCAGGTAATTCCGCATATCACTGATGAGATAAAAGCGGCCGTTCGAAAAGTCGCGGAGATGCACGAGCCGGACATTTTGATCGTCGAGATCGGCGGAACCGTGGGCGATATCGAGTCACTTCCGTTTATGGAAGCTATAAGGCAGCTAGGGAACGAGGAAGGCCGAAACAACGCGATCTTTGTTCACGTCACACTTGTACCGTTCATCGCTGCGGCGGGCGAACTGAAGACCAAACCGACGCAACACAGCGTCCGCGAACTGCGCGAGATAGGTATCGCTCCTGACATTTTGCTTTGTCGTTCCGACCGGCCTGTACCCCTTGAACTGCGCAGGAAGATAGCACTTTTTTGTAACGTCCAGGAAAGCGCGGTTATCTCCGCGCTGGATGTCGACACCATATATGAGGTGCCTTTGGCGTTTCACGATCAGGGCCTCGATGACCTGATCGTGAATAATCTTCATCTCAAAGAAGAATTTCCAAATGCTGATCTTAAGGATTGGCGTGGGCTTGTTTCGACGATCAAAGATCCGACCGAGGGATCTGTGCGTATTGCGATCGTAGGAAAGTATGTCGAGCTTGAGGATTCTTACAAGTCGCTGCGTGAGGCTCTGACGCACGCGGGCGTCGCCAATAATCTGCGTGTGAACGTTAACTGGATCGAATCGGAAAATCTAATGAAGGACGAGTACGAAAATGAGCTTCATGATTTCGACGCGATCCTCGTGCCCGGGGGATTTGGCAAACGCGGGATCGGCGGCATGATCCGGGCAATTAAGTACGCGAGGAAATCGGGAACGCCCTATTTTGGCATTTGTTTGGGAATGCAGACGGCGTGTATAGAGTTCGCGCGTGATGTTTGCGGACTGCGCGATGCTGACTCAACGGAGTTTAATGAAGAAACGCCATTTCCGGTCATATTCAAACTTCGCGACCTGGTCGATGTCAGCGAATACGGCGGCACGATGCGGCTGGGTAATTGGCAATGCACGTTGAAGAAAGGTTCGCAGGCTCAACAAATATACAACGGAGCGGCCGAGATCGGCGAACGGCATCGCCATCGCTATGAATTCAATCCGCAATACCGCAACGTGCTCGAAAAGGAAGGATTGATCTTCAGCGGAGTTTCACCCGATGGAAAATTTGTCGAGATGGTCGAACTTGCGCGTGAGACACATCCTTATTTTGTCGCGTGCCAGTTCCACCCGGAATATAAATCCAAACCGCTCGCCGCTCACCCGCTCTTTGTATCTTTTGTCGAAGCGGCGTGGGCAAACCTTTTAAGAAGCGAAAATCTCAAGCATGATGTCTCGAGCGATAAGCAGATCGAGATAGCGGAGCGAGTCGAAGTCAGAAGCCATGAATGAACTTCGGAATAACTGAAAACTGATAACTAATAGCTGATAATTTCTGCAGGTCCTTAATTATCAGTTTTCAGCTATCACTTAATTAGCTATTCCGGAAGGTTAGGGTCTTTATTCGGATTCAATATCATTTACTGGTGTGCTAATCTGAGTGCATCTTATGCAGGCCTTTCAAGTAGGTAATGAATCGTTTGGCGACGGCCGTCTGTCGTTTATACTGGGCCCGTGTGTTGTTGAGTCGTCGCAGCATGCGTTGTTTATGGCGCAGGAGATCAGCGATATTTGCAAGAATGTCGGCGTCGGTTTTGTTTACAAGTCGTCGTTCGATAAGGCAAATCGCAGTTCGATCGAAAGCTTTCGCGGCGAGGGAATGGAATTTGGTCTCGACGTCTTGGCGCAGGTGAAGGACGAGATCGGGGTACCGGTCATTACAGATATTCATGAACTGTGGCAGGTGGAGAAAACTGCTGAGGTTGCGGACATCCTTCAGATACCCGCTTTCCTTTGTCGCCAGACGGATCTTTTGGTCGCCGCTGCAAGATCGGGCAAGGCTGTGAATGTTAAGAAAGGGCAATTTCTTGCGCCGTGGGATGCGAAGAATATTGTTGAGAAACTGCGGGCTGCTGGGTGCGAGAAAGTTCTACTTACCGAACGCGGCACCAGTTTTGGCTACAACAATCTTGTTGTTGATCTTCGATCGTTTCCGATAATGCGTTCATTTGGCGTGCCGGTTGTTTTTGACGTGACGCATTCGCTGCAACTTCCGGGCGGGCTTGGAAAAGCAACCGGTGGGCAAGCAGAATACATCGAAGATTTTGCCCGGGCAGGTGTTGCTTGCGGCGTGGACGCTGTTTTTATGGAAGTTCACGATAACCCCGCAAAAGCGCCAAGCGACGGGCCGAATCAATTGCCGCTTTCGCGGTTAGAGAAATTGCTCTTTAAGCTGAAACAGATACACGAACTGGTTCACGAGACTTGAACCGCACAGACGCATCGATGAAAACAATTTTTAGTGTAATTTTTACCTTTGTACTTTTGGCTCATTCATTTTTATCCTTTGGTCAAGACACGGCGCGCGCCGCCGTGACATGGCAAGTTCAAAAATACGACCTTGACGTGACGCTGCCGCAGGATGAAAAGACCCGAAACGTTTCGGTAAAAGCGATTCTGAATCTAAAAAATGTGTCCGGTAAGCCAGCCTCTACGCTGACGTTGCGAATTTCTCCTTCTGCCGAAGTTACAATTGTAAAGGTCAACAATTCGACCGCTGATTTTACCAAAAATATAGAAAAAATAACTGCGGCGTCAAATCTGCAAAGGATAGTTCTGCGTCTTGCGTCGGTGCCGCCTGACGCGTTATTGACTGTAGCGGTTGAATATACGATCAATGTGAAAGAGAACAGCGCATTGAGTGCAGTTTCGCCAAACGCTGCTCAATTTTTGCCGCTTTCGTATTGGTATCCGACGCCGAATAGCTGGTTTTTTACACAAGGAGCGGATGCTTTTCCCTTTACAATTGCCGTACTTGGAAGCACAGGCACTACGATTTCGTCTGGATTGCCCTTTGTCACTGACGGTGGGTCTGAAGTGGCGACCTTACGGTTCCAACAGAAATTCAATGGCCAGCCTTTTTTTCTTACGCGTAATTGGGAATTGTTTAATCCGAATCCGAACCGAGCGTCATTTATCGTTCAGAACGGAGTGTCAGTTTATATGCCCAGGGGCACTGGAGTTGACGGGCAAAAGCGCGCAGGCGAACTCACTTCGCTGTTTTCAGAAGCGAAAGAGTTTACCGCAGGCATTCTCGGAAAGGCGCCCGATGTGCCGCTGAACATTGTTTCGTCTCGCCGCGGAGCAGGATTCAGTAGCGGCGGAACACTTATTGTTGATGAAGCGGTTTTTCGTCGGGGCAAAATAGATTCGGTTAGCGCGATGAACATCGCCGAAGCCGCGGCGAAACTGTGGCTCGGTACTGCCGTATCTGTCACGGGTGAAGGTTATGGGGTTATTACCGAAGGGCTCTCGCGGTATATTGCGACAGAATTCATTGAAAGAAAATTTGGCAAGGACGTAGCAGATGCCGAACGACTCAGACAACGAACATCTTATGCCGCAGTTTCAAAACGCGACGCACCGTTAAGCAGGGTTTCGCCGCTCGAAGACTATTATTATACGGCCGTTGCAAACAAGGGAGCGATGATTTGGCGGTTGCTGGCAAAGCGTGTCGGCACGCCAGAATTCTCGAATACTGTCACCAAAACTATGAGTGACGGCAGCCTAACCGTTGCCGAACTCCGCCAGGCATTTGCCCCTCAAAAAGATCTGCTCGACTATCTCTTCGACCAGGTCACGGATATGAATCTACAAGTCGGCCTTCCGCAGGTGAATGGTGCGGACGTAAGGTCTGCCCTCCGCAATACAGGAGCGATAGACGTTACCGTTGATGTAACGGCTACTACGGAGAGCGGTCAGAAGATAACGGCGCCCACAACGATAAGAGCGACTAACTACGGCGAAGTCGCGTTCAAGGCGAACGGAAAAATAATTCGTGTAGAGGTCGATTCGGAGAAACTTTATCCGCAGACAGATTTTGCCGACGACATTGCCCCGAGCGAAACATCGGACAGCGATCCTTTAGTTTCGGTGAAACGTTATTTCGACAAACAGGATTTTGTAAATGCCGAGATAACGGCAAGAAAAATTCTACGTCATCTGCCGCGCTTTGACGACCTGCGGATCTTGCTCGGCCGGGCTTTGCTGGCCCAGAATAAAAATGCCGAGGCCGAAAAGGAATTCCGAGCGGTTGTTGATGAAAAACTGCCGACGTCAAGAAGTCTCGCGTGGGCAAACGTCGGACTTGGAGAAGTCGCGGCCCGCTCGAATCAAAAAGACGCGGCGTTTAAATTTGCCGAAGCTGCGATCATTGCGGACGCCGATTATGGGGCAAGCCTCGCGGCAAGAAATCTTCGGAATAAGCTCGGATTTGTTTCTGCGGCCGATCCAACAGTCAAAACCTTTTTCGCGGACTTTGACAAAGCCGCCGCCGCGAATCGAAAGGCCGAGATCGAGGTTCTCGTTATGCCGGGCGAAGTAACCAGATTTGCCGGGGGCGTTGCGGGATCAACGGAACAATGGCAGACGCAGATCCGACAGGTCGATCGCATCGACGCAAATACAGTCCTTGTCGAAACAGAAATGACGATCAAACTTTTAAATAAAAATGTCGAAACCGGCATGGCAGTTTATCGT
>JBKJJR010000126.1:0-7916 GCA_046597835.1 Pyrinomonadaceae bacterium | reverse complement strand
CGTTAATTTTGGACGGTAGGCCAACCCTCTTTCTACAGCAGCGACACCTTTATCTATAAGGTAATAGCCGATCTGCGATTGTCGGGGATCCACTGCCTCGGATTGCTGGGCTACAGTTGCAAATTCGACAACTTTGCTCGCCACCTTTAGTTCATCTGTTTTTGTACGTCTCGCGATCCGCTCGATCACTCCGCGGTAACGGTTACGGGTAGCGAAATTCATTTCCGCATAAATCGCAGCGGGATCGGTCTTTAAGAGCGGATCTATCAAACTGACATTTTCAAAAAAAGTTCGCCAGTCGATCGTCGAAAGCAGGCGCATGCTCGTAATAATATTTCCGACGGTAACCTGTGTCGTCGCCTGCCGCTGATATTCTGAATCGACTATTCGCTCAATGTTTGAGTCTTGGGTAGTTAACCGTTCTCCCAGCCATTCGTACGCCGGAGCTACCGTGAGGTCTTGATCCCGCAATTTGCGGCTAAACTGCTCCACAAAAGCGCTTCCGAAGGTTTTTCTCTTGCCTAACCGTCGAATTGTGAAATGCAAGACTTCGGTTGGCCGCTTACTTGCCAGATCAAGCAGCTCATCAACAAGATTATCAGCTTCCTCGCGTTCTTCGCGGGCGACCACGATTAGTTGGGCCAACCTGCGGAGGTTCTCAACCAACGAAAAACGGAGCGTGATAGCGATCGCCCATAATTCACCGATCGTTAGCGGAGTGACCACCTGATACGCCCTGAGAAACCGTGCGAGAGTTTCAACCTCAAGGCGGCTATCAGTGTGTGCAATGATGGACATCGCCACCGCATAAATACGCGGAAATCCGGCAAACTCACCCTCAACTAGTTTAGGCAACTCACGATAATAACTGGCTGGAAGATCCTCATCGATTTCACGTAGTTGTTCTTCGACGATATGAAAGTTGTCGACCAACCATTCGGCCGCTTGGGATACAGATCGATCATCACGAATGGCGTTCGTCAAAGAAACATAAACAGCAACTAGAACCTCACGATTATCTTCAAGTCTTGGGCGTAGCTTCTGAAACCGTTTTGGGTAGCCAATCGTCTGATGTTCGCCTGCGAGACTCGCCGCAAACTGCTCAAGTCTTTCGACACTAAATAGCTCTCCTCGTATCGGATCATATTTCTCGCTTTGACTGAAAAACTCTTTAAGGAGAGTGGACTTATTAAAAGATACTTTTGCCATTTCATTCAACCGGATCTTAGAAACCACCTTTCCTTTCAAAACTCTCCCATAGTTATAGCGTAACTAAACGCAAAAAACGGGCGGTTCAGGATTACCCTAAACCACCCGACTAGGCAGCGTTAACTGCTGATTAAGGACGGCGATAGCCGCTTCCCCTTGAAATACAACTAAAGCCTCCCTCGACTTTGCCGTGGAGACTTTGGGCGTTAACGATAGTTAACCGACCACTAAACCTTACTCAACGTACAACCTATAGTCTGTGCTTTACCGCACACATAATTCAAATGATTGACGATCAATGCCTTAGCGGCAACAGTCCCTTAACCGGTTTATTACACAGACAAACCAGCAAAACGCGTTTAGGCATATTTACGACTATGTTCCACTTTGCTCATTTCAATGATTCGCCCGTCTTCGATCAATAGAATCGGGTCAGCTTGTTGTGCTAAGCGGTCGTCGTGGGTGATCATCACAAACGCAACGCCGCTTTCGAGATTCATCTCACGCATCAAGGTGAAAACTTCTTCACCCGAGTTCCGGTCAAGGTTGCCGGTTGGTTCGTCGGCAAGGATAATTTTGGGGGAATTTGCGAGCGAACGGACGATAGCACAGCGTTGGTTTTGTCCGCCGCTCATCTCGTCCGGGTGCTTGTTGATCTGGTCAGTTAAACCGACCCTTTCGAGAAGTTGCAGGACCCGATCTGTATGTTCCGTGTCTGCCTCGCCGTGGCGAATTGTAATCGGCATCAGAGCGTTCTCTAAGCAGGTAAATTCGTTGAGTAGATAATGTGACTGGAAGATAAAACCGACTTCGTCACTCCGTAGGCTAGCCAATCCATCTTCATCCAGCGTGGAAATATCGGTATTATTGATCAAAACCGTTCCGCCGGTTGGCACATCCAATGCTCCCAGGATATTGAGCAAAGTAGATTTTCCGCTTCCCGATTGACCAATAATGGCTACAAACTCGCTTGCGTGGATCTGAATATCAAGGCCGTGCAATACAGGAACTTCAATTTTACCAAAATAGGTTTTCTTCAAACCGCGGGTTTCGATAACGAGTGGAGGTCTGCCATTCGACTTTTTTTCAATGGCAGACTTATCCACCGTTATTGCTTCACCAATAATATCCATCCAATCCTTTAGCGCATTACATCCACTGGGTTAAGTTTTGCAGCCTGACGAGCTGGAAGAACCGCGGCTATTACGGTCGTGATAATTGCGGCAAGTATTGCCGCACCAATATAAAATGGCAGGATCTTTACCGGAAACATCGCAGACGAAGCTCCCGCACCTGTGGCATCAGGACGCTTCAAAAGGCCAAGGAAATAGACGATCATTATTCCGATCACTGCTCCGAGGGAACTGCCGAGGATCGCCACTCCCAAACCTTCAAAAATAAATGCCATCAGGATCTGCCGTTGACGTGCACCCATACTTTTTAAAATTCCGATCTGTGCCGACTTTTGAAGGACCGAAACAACCAGCACCGAAGCAATCGCAAATGCTGACGCAATCAAACTGAAGATCGAGATCAGGTAGGCCGAAGCTCCCATCATTTGCATATTGACCAGAAAACGTGCGAAGTCTTCTGTCCATGGTTTTGCTTCGTAGGGCGTTAGGGCCATAATCGTATCTGAAAGATTCTCAACATCGTAAATGTCATATACTTTGACGTAAATGCCATTGACGGACGATCCAAATCCAAACATGCTTTGTCCGTTTCGCAAAGTAACGTAGGCACTTCCACGACCTTGCCCGCGACTATATATCCCCGCGATCGTGAAGGAGTCCGATTGCCCCGAACTTGATGTCAAGCGAATCCGTTCTCCGACTTCGGTGTTCAAATCTTTCGCAAGCTCGACGTCGATTACTATCTCGTCGCTACCCAATCCTCTATACTTTCCGCTCGTCAGGTCTTTGGTGACAGGAGTTATAGTATCGAGAAGTTCCGGATCTGCCCCGACCACCGAGACACCAATTGGGTTTGCTCCCTTTGAAGCGAAACCTTGCCCACTGACCACGGACGCTACGCTTTGAACATTCGGCAAACCACGAATTGTCCTAGCGACATTTTCCCAGTTATCTATGAACTTTAATTGCGACGCTTGCTCTTCGATCCGGCTTGAAACTGGGTCCTCGGTGTCCTGCAGCGGTTTCGGTTTTGGATCTTTAACCTTCACCACGATATGTGGAATGGATTCCGTCAAGAGATCGGACATCATCTCCTGCAAACCAAAAATTAAGGACGTAATAAAAATTACGATAATTACGCCCGCTGCCACCGCACTGATCGTCAAGATTGTTTGCCATCCCCCCGAAAGAAGATGCCGCAGGGCGAGTTGAAATTCAAACCGAAACTTTTTCGGGATGAAAGCAGAAATAAATATGTCAAAAAATGAATTCACGATCTTACTTAGCCTGAACCTTGTCGCCTACTTTGAGACTTGCCGTATCGGCGATGATAAAATCATTCGGAGCAAGCCCGGAAATCACGGGAACCCCTTCTTTTGTCGGAGGTCCAATAATGACAACTCTTTTGGCAACCTTTCCTTCTTCAATAACGTAAGCCACCGTTTCATCACCGGAACGGGTCAGGGCACTTTCAGGAACTAATAGCCGGCTAACATTTTCGGCAGTAATAATATTGACATCGACTGTTTGTCCAGGACGGAGCCAGTCGGGGGATCCATTCGGAATCACCTTTATTTCGATCGTCCCGCGCGTTTGGTCTACGGCTGCACCTAGCTCCGAGACAGTTCCGCTAAAACTATTGTCGGCAAAGGCTTCGGAAGAAATTACTGCGTCCTGGCCAACTTTTAGATGGGAAAGATTGCTTTCGTCCACGTCTAAACGAATTTCCAACTGGCTGCTGACCATGGTAAGAACACCAGCCGCGCCGACCGTCTGGCCGATCTGGGTGTTGATCTTAGTTACCGTACCTCCAAAAGGAGCAACAACGTTGGCATTTGCCGCCTGCTGCTGTGCGACGCTCAGGGCGTTTTCCGCCTCGGATATACGTCGTCTGGCCACTGAAACGTCCTCGGGCCTTGCCCCCAACTGAACCGTTTTGAGTCGTGCTTGCTGGGTTCTTACATTCGCCTGTGCCGATTTCAAGCTGGCTTGAGCAGACCTCACACCTGCCTGTGCTAAAGCGATGGCTTGATTTTGTGCAGCCACCTTTTTGACTGCAACAAGATGAGTCGTGTTGTTCTGGTCGTATTCAGCCCGCGAAACTACGCCTGCTTTGAGTAATGTAGTACTGCGGTCGAGCTCGGTCTTCGCAAGGTCGCGTTCGGCTTCGACTTGGGCCAATAGGGATCGGGTTTGAAGGACATTCTGTTGAGCCTGAGAAATCGCAGCATTTTGCTGTTCGACCACTGCCTGGGTCTGCCGAACCTGTTGCGTTGCCGCATCAATATCAGACGCCAAAGCACCGCGTGAAACCTGTTCGAGTTGCGTCCGAGCCGTGTTGACCGAGGCTCGTGCTTGAGTAATTTGGGCCTCGGCGACGTCGTTTTTTATTAACGCAAGTTGTTGGCCCGCAACAACTATAGAGCCTTCATCAATATAAAGACTTCGTACGATTCCCTGCGTTTGCGATCCGGCATTTGTTTCGGTAACACCGCCAACTCGCCCGCTGCTTGTGATCGTTTCGGTGATCGAGGATTGAGTTGGCTGTACAAGCGCTACCTGAACTGGTCGCTGCGTGTACCAGAATACGGAAAGACCTGCCAATACGACCAATATAAACCCGATGCCCCGAATGATCCATTTGCTCACGTTCTTTGAACGTTTTTGGATTACAAGAGCCTCATTCCCCTTGAGTTGAAGGTCAACGGACGGTTTACGTACTGATAGGGCAACACTATCATCTTCGCGAGTTTGAACTGCTTTCATGCATTTAGTCAGAACCGCTGGAATCGCCGCCGACCAAATCCTCCGTTGTATCACCCTCAAACTCTTCCGCGATCGTTTCGGCATCCTGCTTGGTTGCTCGGACGATTCCGTCTTTATGGTGCGGCGGCGAATAGATCGTGTAAAGCTTCAGATCGGCGGTATCTGATACGTTGATAATGTTGTGTATTGCACCAGTTGGAACCACAACAGCATCGCCATCTTTAAGTTCATACTCGTTGCCATCAATAACGCATTTTCCGTTTCCCTTCTCGACACGGAAGAACTGATCGTTTCCCTGATGTATTTCTTGGCCGATCTCCTCAAGCGGGCGGAGACTCATTAGTACGAGCTGACTGTATGTTGATGTATACAGGACGCGTCGAAAATCTGTATTTTCGACGCTTTCTTTTTCGATATTCGACTTAAAACCTTTCATATGCTCCACTATCCACCGAATTTCAGGCCGTGACCGAAATACTCTCGATCTCGGTATATCCAACAACAATAGCCATCGGTTCGATAAACTGGATCAACGTTTTGGTGCCGTCTTCTTCCTCGATGTTGATGACATCGCCATGACTCCCGAAAGCCGCGACGAATTCTACGCGCGCCGGATCCTTTATCAGGTGCGTGAAGAAAGAATCGGTATTTTCACCAACGGAAAGATCGATCGTTATGTTGTCGCCCCTTCTTTCGACGGTGATCCCATTCAGCGGCAAACCTTCGGTCAGTACCTGGTCACCGATATCAGCCTTCAACACCTCGACCTTTGTGAGCCATTCGAACCGACGTTTGCTCAAGGTATCGAAAAAGCCGATCCATTCCTTTTTGTTTATTTCACTTTTCATTTTATTTTCTCCGTACTAGTAACCGCTCTTCCAAGGTTCGCCGATCTTCCTTGCGCTTTCTATCAACCTCGAACCTTTGGTATCAAAACTACGCTTTTGAGAGACGGTAATCGGTGCGCTAACGCACATCCCTAGGGTTACTGAATGTATATGCTCATCGTTACGGACAAAAAAATGGAGTCTGGAAAGACTTCCCTGAAACTGAAGAAGAATCCAATGAATATAGACCAGGAACGAAAATCAAGCACTGAAAATGACGACTTTATTTTGTATCCATTGTATAAGGTGGTAGCCGTATTTAGCGACGATGAGACGGTTAAAGCGGTTGTTGGGGAACTTCACAGGCAAAACTTTACAACCGACGAAGTAGAATTATTTTGTGGAATCGACGGTGCGAAGCGGCTTGATTTCGACGGCACGAAACACGGTGTCTGGGCGACTTTCGTACGTGAAATCCAGCACTTGGGACCGGATCAATCGTTTCTTGAAAAATATCAAAAAGATCTGAAAGAAGGCCACTGCCTGATTATGGTTCGCGCGGCTGACATTCATCGGAGGGAGATTGCCACAAAGATTCTGCACAACCACACAAAAGACAGGGTTAACTATTTTGGCCTCCTTTTAATTGAAGAAGTCTGAAACGCGGCTGTCAATCGCCCCGACGATTGTAGAGCGGTGCTTTAGCCGAAAATCAGACTGCGCTCAGCGTAGCTTTCTTTAAGGCTGCTACAAACAACATCGCATAATGCAAAAACAGATTCATCCGCGATTGAATAGTAAACAGTATTGCCATCCTGCTTTCGAGCAACGAGTCCAGCCTCCTGAAGTATTTTGAGATGTTTGCTTACGTTGGGCTGAGTGGAATATACCGCCTTGGCAAGCTCGGTCACGCTTAGCCGACCCGCCTCAAGCTTCTGCAAGAGATGAAGACGAACAGGTTCCCCAAGAACCTTAAACCTGGCCGCAACCTGATTGACGGCTGCCGGAGTCATTAACCAATGTTTTCTGTTTTCCATACTTGACGATATAACTACATAGTTATATGCTTATGTTTGGATAGATTATATTATTACAAAAAGGAATTTTCAAGGGCCATGATTAAAAAAGCAACAGTTAACGAAATTAATGCACTTCTGGACAGTGGGAATGAATGCCAGGTTATCGACGTTCGCGAGTTTTCGGAATTTGATAGTGAGCGAATCGCCAATGCACAGTTGATGCCGCTTTCAAATTTTGAAAAGCATGTCGATGAGATAGATCATTCAAAACCAGTGTACCTGATGTGCAGATCTGGAAACCGAGCAAAACAGGCCGCCGAGAAGCTGTCGAACAAAGGGTTCACAGATATACATGTGATTGAAGGCGGCATGGCGGCGTGGTCACAAGCAAATCTGCCTGTCATAAAGGGTAACTCAAAGACGTGGTCGCTTGAACGCCAGGTAAGATTTGCAGCCGGCCTTCTCGTATTGTCGGGAGTTGTTCTCAGCGTATTCGTCAGCCCGTACATGATTCTGATTTCGGGATTCGTTGGAGCGGGTTTGGCCTTTTCGGCCCTGACAGATACATGCGGAATGGGAATGATCCTTGCCCGAATGCCGTGGAATAAAGCACCGATCGTGTGCGAGACGGCCACATCGACAAAATAAGTTCGGGGGAGCATTTGAACCATGTCGGCATTATTTATTCTGGGGCTCTTGTTAAGTGCCGCGATCGGGTTATCACTCGGCCTGATAGGTGGCGGCGGTTCGATTATTACTGTTCCTGTGTTGGTATACGTACTTGGCGTCGAGGCCCACGATGCCGTTGGGATGTCTCTGGCAGTCGTCGGTTCGACTAGTCTTATAGGTTCATTTTTGCATTACAGACGAGGAACGATGCACCTAAAAACAGGACTGGTTTTCGGCGCGGCAGGAATAATCGGAGCATTACTCGGATCTCCGCTGACAAAACTTTTGTCACC
>JBKJJR010000267.1:0-3006 GCA_046597835.1 Pyrinomonadaceae bacterium | reverse complement strand
ATCTCATCGCTCGTGTATTGAATGTCGTCGTCACCGTCGCGCCCAAAAACTCCGATGACTGGAAAAGGATATCGGGTTTGAAAGCCGCCATTTGTTTCCGGTCATCGGGGTCTTTGGGCGCGACGGTGACGACGACATTCAATACACGAGCGATGAGATCGTCAACTTTGCCCAGCAGAATTCTAATGCGAACCGGCGGATCATAGTTTCTAACCAGATAGATTTTTTTCAGGATTTTGAAGCCAATCACAGCGCCGGTTTAGAGACATTCGCGGCGTCGTACGGGAATGAATGGGACGCTCTGATCGCGTCGATGGCGGAGGTCTCGGCAAGCGTAAAACGCAGCACCGAAAAGCTTCGAACAGCCGAAGCCATGGCGACGCTCGTTTCTCTTTACGATCCGTCATTTATGACGTCGAGGATCGCCGCCCGCGATCAGGCGATGCTTAACCTCGGGTTGTATTTCGAGCACGATTGGACGGGTGACGGGCCTTATCCACGGGCGGGGCGCGCAACCTGGAATCGGCAAGTAGCTCAAGAAATTTCAAATTATGTTGACACTCTGGCAGCGGACGCAAGCGCGGCGCTTGCTCAACGTGTCAGTCGTTCAGGTGCCAATCCGCGCTTTTTTGTTTTTAATCCGTTGAGTTGGACGCGAACCGATTATGCGGATATTCAATTGGCGTCAAATAACGAAGTCCATATATTTGATGTCTCGACCGGCGTTGAAGTGCCGTCGCAGATAATGCCGGCAGGCACTGGTTTTAAACTCCGGATTCTCGCGTCGAATGTGCCATCGGTCGGCTATAAAGTTTTTGAGATACGCACTGCTGCGCAAAGCGACCCGGTAAACCCACTCAGCGTTTCGGGAAACGTAGTCGAAAATGCCTACTATCGCGTAAGGCTTGAAAACGACGGAGCCATATCGAGCCTGATCGACAAGACCCGCAGCAACCGCGAAACCGTTAGGATCATCAACGGTAAAGTTCTGAACGATCTCGGCGGCAATCGCAGCGGCACATTGACGGTCGAAAGTTTTGGCCCGGTCAGCGTGACGCTAAAGGCTGTTTCGTCGAGCCCACTGCAGCATACGACGCGGCTGACGCTGTTTGCGGGGACAAATCGGATAGAGATCAGCAATGAGATAACGCAGAATTTCGGGAATATTAATACCTGGAGTTATTCGTTCGACATTAACTCGCCGGACGTTTGGCACGAGGAGGTTGGAGCCGTGATCCGCGGTAAACTGCTGGCGAACGGCGGACATTACAGTCCGCGAAACGCGCGTTATGATTGGCTAACGATGAATCATTTTGCTGACGTCAGCGACGGCGCACTCAACAATTTCGGCATAACGCTTTCCAACGCCGACGCGTTTTTTATGAAGCTCGGCTCGAGTTCGATCTCCACTCTCGACACCGCGACGCCGCAGATAAACGTGCTTGCGGGCGGCCAGATCGACGGCCCCAGTCTTGGCATTTTGAATCAGGGCGGCGATACATTATTTACGCAGCGATTTGCGCTTGCTACGCATGGAGCGTTTAACCAAACCGCGGCGATGAAATTTGCGTTAGAGCACCAAAATCCTTTTGTTACAGCATCGCTGACCAGCTTGGGTAATCAGAGCAGAGGGTATCCCGCAAACAATTTTTCGTTCCTGAACATCTCGAATCCAAACGTTTTGCTGTGGTCATTAAAACCGGCAGAGGACGGCATCGGCCGCGGGATTGTGACGCGGGTTTGGAATCAGGGAAATACACCAACGACTTACCTGATCTCGCTTTCAAAACCTATCAACTCGGCGGAAAAACTGACCCATATCGAAACCACTATCGCACCCGCGACGGTCGTGTCAGGTCAATTAAGTGCTCCCGTCAATCAACAGCAGATACAGACACATTTGCTTAGGATCTCCGCCCTGCGGCCATCCGTTGCAAGCGTCGGCATAAACTCGAGACAAAGATAATTAGCCATGAAATGTCCTCTTTGCGGATCACCGTCACACCGCGTTTTTGAGCGATATGATATTTGGATAGTTGATTGCGACGTATGCGGTCATCGTTTCGCGGATTTTGTAGCCACACCTGAAGAGATCCAAAAGGTTTATGGTGACGATTACTTTGACGGCGGCGGTGCGGGTTATAAAAATTATCTCGATGAGGAACTTTTATTACGGGCTGCTGGCCGACGCTACGCGGGGATAGTCGGTAAATATGCATCGCCCGGAACAGTTTTGGATATCGGCGCCGCAGCGGGGTTTATTCTGCAAGGATTTCAGGAGGCCGGCTGGTGCGGATCGGGCATTGAGCTGAACGACAGCATGGCCAACTATGGTCGTGAAAAACTGAACCTCGATATTTTCACGGGCGGCCTTGAAGCTTATATTCCTACCAATGATTTCGATCTAGTAATGATGATCCAGGTCATACCACATTTGCGGGACCCGATATCGGCTCTCGAGAAAGTGGCCAGCCTAACAAGAAGCGGCGGATTTCTGCTAATTGAAACGTGGCGACGCGACAGCTTCACCGCAAAGGTATTTGGCCGCAACTGGCACGAATACAGTCCGCCGAGCGTATTGCACTGGTTTAGCAAAAAGGGTTTACAGGACGCGGTCGAGAAAGCCGGTTTTAAAACAGTTGCTTCGGGCCGCCCCGCAAAATGGATAAATGCCGGGCACGCCAAATCGCTTATCAAATATAAACTCGAGCAGATCCCGGCAGGGAATTTGTTGGCAAAAGGTCTCCCGCTAATTCCCGATAAATTGAATTTGCCGTATCCGGCTGAAGATCTCGCGTGGATGCTGTTTCAAAAAACCTAATCAGAAAAGTCCAGCTAATTTTTCCAGGCCGCTCTTAACGTCAGCTCCTAAATGAATGCGCAATGCCCGGCGGCCGCGATCAAGTAGCACCTGAAAATCACCGCGTGCCTGAGCTGCCTTTACTATGCCGAATGTAAATTTCTGGCCGGGAACTTCGAGATCAAACGCATCATCCGACGTGATTT
>JBKJJR010000091.1:0-2530 GCA_046597835.1 Pyrinomonadaceae bacterium | reverse complement strand
TGCGTGAGGATTTGAGAGCGGTTTTGGGGCGTAGGTTTCGGGATGACGAAAATATGCAAATGCTCCTATGGCGCCTATCACCAAAAATGCCCATATAAATAAACCAAATCGCCACTGTTGCCGGAGATCACCTGTCGGTTTCCAGTTGAACATAGCTTTGCCCGGTTTCGGCTTTTCGGTGGGACGAAGGCGGCTTCCCCAATCTTCCTTCTCGCGTGTACGCTTTTCCCAAAAGACCTTCAAAACATCTGCCATGTCGTTTGACTTTTTGGCTACAGGCTTGGTCTCAATTGGTTTCTCCGGCACTCGTGACGCGACCTGACCCTGCACGGTCAAAGAGATGGCGCCGGCGCTCAGGGCAACAAGGATCGTAAACGGGCCGATCTGAATTGTATCTCCGTCAGCCAGAACGTCAGTTTTTTGAGCGCCCAAACGGCGGCCATTGAGCGTAAGAATATTCTTTTCGGAAAGGTTGATGATGTCGTAATCTTTGCCGCGATGGTTGATGCTGGCGTGGATCCTGGAGACTGTTTTGTGATCGAGAACTATGTCGCAGTTCGCCGCAAAGCGGCCTATATAAATGCCGTCCTTCTCGACCATCTTTTCCGCCGGGCCGTTAGCGGCATAGCGTATGTTAAATTTTCCGGTTCTATCGGACATTAAAATATGCTGCCTGAACGATGTGTATCAACATCAATACCAACATTAACGACGTAAACAGAACGTGCGGCGCGAGCCACAATTTCAACAATTGATGCAGATAACACAGCGCGTCCACGCGGCGGAGCGTGGCGGCATTTTCCACCGCGTCCATCAACCGCGCGTCGTCATTGCGCGACATACCTTTTGCAGCATCACGAAATTCCTCGCGGGCGTCGGCCAACATCGCCTGTAGATCACTTTTGCCAAAATATTGTCTGAATAGGTAACCGAGGCCGAGAAAGCGTCGGCGCACTTTTCTTTGTATCAATTGTTGGAGTTCGCCGTTTTGGGTCGCCGCGGCGGTGCGAACGAGTTCCGCTCTCAGCTCTTCGCGGCGAGCTTCGAGATCTTCCAGAAGCAGCGGTTCGGGCTCGATCCGCGTCATGAATCGCGGCACGATGATATAGCAAGCGGCACCGAAAATCCCGGTAACGATCACAAGATCAAACGAGATCATCAGAAACGTCGTCAACAATCCGCCAGAACTTGTTCCGCCGTGAACAAGCAGCAAAACTCCAGCCAAAACGCCGAGATAAATATGCGAGAGCATCCAATAACGCAACGCACCGGCCCGGCGACGATAGACTTGTTTCCGTGCCGGATAGAGCATCACCCAGACGATGCTCGCCAATCCTGTTAGGCCGGTCAGCCATCGTGCCGTCAACCAACTCCCAGAACTTAACGGTGTATCTTGTGCAAACGTTCGCGTCGCCCAAATGGCTGCACCGCCGCCGATCAAAACCGCTATTATGCCAAATACATGCCAAAGGGTCGCCCACAGATCGAATTTGTGAATGTTCTCGCCGATGGCGTGTGTTTTGCTCTGCTGAATGAGGCCCATCGCTTGGTTCACCTCATCAAAATACTCACGCGGGTTTACGCGCACAAGCGCGCCAGTGGGACAATTTTCTTCGCAAGAATATGCTTCGGTTTTTGCCCCTGGCGGATTCATGCCCGTCTCATGGCAAAGATTGCATTTTACAGCGAGCAGATTTTCGGTTTGCTCGACGGGAGCGGGCAGCTGTGCCTCCCGAAGCGAAAAAGCTGATAAGAAACCTGGCATCAAAACGCTGCCGTTCGTATTTTTCGGATCGGGCCGGGCGATCATTGAAATGGCGTTGTAGGGACATTGTGTTGCGCAGTCGCCGCAGCCGATGCAAGTTTGGGCGTTTATATCGATCTCGCCGCTCGGAAACCGCGCGATCGCGCCGGTCGGACAGCCCGTCAAACATTCGGGGTCTTGGCAGTGCATGCAAACAGTCGGCACAAGGACGCTTTGGATAGCAGGTTTATTCGGTTTGAATGGCCGCTCGATGTGAATGCCTCGCCGGACGAGGCGTGAATTGCCGTGAACCTTATGACATGCAAGCGAGCAATTGCCGCAGCGAATGCATTTTGCCATGTCCATGACCAGCAGGTTCACGCTGTCCACGACGCCGGTCTCGATCTCGCGGCTGGCGGCATTTATCACACGCGTATCTAATGGGTGCAACGGAGCGTTCGCATCGTCGGCTCCGGACGACGATCGCAAAAACGGCATAACCGCGTTGCTCATTTCAGTGTCTATGCGAAGGCGCGAAATAGCGATCTCAAGCACCTCGCTGCGCGAGCGCGTCGTCGCGGTGAACGGCCAGGCTGCCGATTCGTCTATAGCTTCAAGGCCGAGGCACGCGCCGGCACCGAGAAAATCCAATCCCACCGACTCGTCCGTTTCGAGCAAAAGATCGGCAGCCTTTGGGTTAAATTCGACGCCGCTTGTGCGCTGTATCCAGCCGTTTCGGACAAATAGGACCCGGTTTACAGGGTCGCCTTCGCGGAACAAAACGTG
>JBKJJR010000340.1:0-3621 GCA_046597835.1 Pyrinomonadaceae bacterium | reverse complement strand
TGAACTACGCACCCATAAGGTCACGGCCAACAACATCCAGCTTTTCGAGGCACCCTATGAGCTAGTCAAAACGATGCGTGCGAGCGTCCTCGCGCTCGGGCCGTTATTGGGGCGATTCGGCCAGGCAAAAGTAAGCTTGCCCGGCGGCTGCGCGATCGGAACGCGGCCTATCGATCTTCATCTAAAAGCTTTTGAGCAGCTCGGCGCGACCGTCTCGCTTGAATCGGGCGATGTTGTCGCGCGTGCCCCAAAAGGCCGGCTTGTCGGCAACACTATCGAGTTTGAAAAGGTCACAGTCACCGGAACGGAAAATGTTATGATGGCTGCCGCGCTCGCCTCAGGCAAAACCGTTATCAAGAACGCCGCGCGGGAGCCAGAGATCGAAGATCTTGCGGAGCTTCTCAACAAAATGGGAGCGCGAATAAAGGGCGACGGTACGCCGGTGATCGAGATCGAAGGCGTTGAAGCGCTCGGCGGCGCCGAACACACGATCATTCCCGACCGCATCGAGACCGGAACCTTCATCATAGCCGCAGCCATCACGGGCGGTGAGCTCGAGATAAAAAGCTGCCGCCCCGAACATATCACGGCGGTTATCAATAGGTTGCGCGAAGTCGGCGTCGAGATCGAGGAACTCAATCAAAGCACCCTGCTTGTGCGTTGCGGCAGCGGCGGATTAAAGGCGAAAGACATTACGACCGAGCCGCATCCTGATTTTCCGACCGACATGCAGGCCCAGTATATGGCGCTGATGACGCAGGCCTCGGGCGAATCAAGAATAGTTGAGACGATCTTTGAAAACCGTTTCATGCACGCCTCGGAGTTGATCCGTATGGGCGCCGACATTAGCATTTCCGGAAATACTGCCACTGTTCGCGGCAAAACTAAATTGATGGGGGCAAAGATAATTGCCTCTGATCTGCGCGCATCGGCGTCGCTCGTTTTGGCCGCGTTGTGCGCAGAGGGCGAAACAATGATCGACCGTGTTTACCACATCGACCGCGGGTACGAAACGATCGTACGAAAATTCCGTACCCTCGGCGCCGACATCCAACGTATTACCGAAAACATTGCGATCGCCGCCGATGAATCAGCCAAATAATTCTGACTAATTACGGCGATTGCCTGATGTCGTAATTCTCAATCGACGGTCTCGAAGAAAAAATCCCGACCACACCTACTTTGGCAGACTCTCGACACGGCGATTGACTTCGTCCCAGTTCACGTTCGTCATAAAAGCATCAACGTATTTCGCCGCTGCGGCCCCGTAATCCATTTGATACGCGTGTTCGTACATATCGAGGACAAGCAGCGGAATGCTGAACGGCGGATTAGTCGTATGATCGTACGACCAATAGTTGTGAACCTCTTTTGTATGCTGGTTATATGCAAGAACCGTCCAGCCGGAACCGCCCGACAGCGAGTTGCCGGTTCGTTTGAACTCGCTTTCCCAAGCGTCGTAGCTTCCAAACCATTTCTCGATCAGCTTTTTGGAGTTGCCGCTCGCTTTTCCATTTCCGCCTAGATTGGCGAAATAATGTTCGTGCAGCACGATCGACCCCGTGCGGATAAGCTCCTGTCGTTTGACATCGCCGTAGATATACGGCGGCAGGTCTTTCTCTTTGGACAGAGCAACGAGACGCTGTTCGACAAGATTCAGGGCTTTAACGGCTCCGACATAGTTATTGTCATGGTGTGAAGTTATTAGCTTTTCAGAAATGCCATTTAGCTTTGTCGCGTCGAACGGCAAAGGTTTTGGTGTGTGCTTGCCGGCAAATGCCATTGGCAATGATTCTGTTTGTGCTTCGGTAATATTATTCAGCGTCAAAACACCCGCACCTGCCGCCAAAACACCTGAGATCGCATCTCTGCGTGATATTTTGTTCAAAATTGCCTCCATTACGGTCTATGAGGTGAATTATAAACCTAAATGCATTAGTTAGGAAAACCGCATGGCAGGCTCAGTATTTTGTTCCGTTCGGAAGAGGTGGAACAAGTGGAACAAAGATGAGACTTAGGCTTTTTGGGTTAGCTCTTTTTCCGTCTTTTTCGCGCGGACCTCGCGGAAAGCGAGTTTGTCACCGGCGGCGAATATCTCAACCGTGCTTTCTTCGGTGATCTGACCCTGAATGAGCGCTTCTGATAGCTCGTCTTCGACGTATTTTTGGAGAGCGCGTTTTAATGGCCGCGCGCCATATTTGCGGTCGGCGCACGTTTTGTCGATAAGCCATTTTCTGGCTTCATCGGTGAGGAGAATCTTTAGTTCACGGTTTTCGACGAGCTTGTTCAGCTTGGCTACTTGCAGGTCGACAATGTGGAGGAGATCTTCGTCGAGCAGTTCGTCAAAGATAATTATCTCGTCGAGGCGGTTGATGAACTCCGGCGCAAAGGTTTGTTTGACCTTTGACATCACCTGCTCTTCCATTCGTTCGCGTGAAGCATCGGCGGTCGCCTGAAAACCAAGTGCGGCACGTTTTTGAATAAATCTCGCGCCGAGATTTGAGGTCATTATGAAGATCGCGTGTTTGCAGTCAACCGCATGGCCGAGCGAATCGGTCAATACGCCGTCCTCAAAAACCTGGAGCAGAACATTGAAAAGATCGGGATGTGCCTTTTCTACTTCGTCGAACAAAACGACCGCATACGGCGAGCGGCGGAGTCTTTCGGTAAGCTGGCCACCTTCTTCGTGGCCGACATAGCCCGGAGGCGAGCCGATAAATTTTGAGACCGAATGTTTTTCCATGAATTCGCTCATATCAAAGCGAATAAGAGCTTTTTCAGATCCGAAGAGATATTCGGCAATGGAACGAGCGACTTCGGTTTTGCCGACGCCTGTCGGTCCGAGAAACAAAAATGAACCGACGGGCCGGCTCGGATTTTTCAACCCTGCACGCGAACGGCGAATTGCCCGCGCGAGTGCCGAAATTGCCGGACGTTGCGAGACGATACGTTCGTGCAGGGCTATCTCGATCGTCAATAATTTTTCGGCTTCTTTCTGCTTTATAGACATGACGGGAACGCCTGTCCAGCGGGCAATGACCTCATCAACATCGTCCTTTGTTACCTCGACCGCAAAGAACGTTTCTTCCAAAGAACGCAGTTCGTATGAGATCAACTGGTCTTCATTTGCGGCAGCTCGTTTCCAGTTTTCGACGGTTTCCTTCCAGGAAGGCTCACCGCGATTTTCGTGCTGATAGCGTAGCTTGGCCCGGGCACCGGCTTCGTCCAAAACATCTATGGCTTTATCGGGTAGAAAACGGTCGGGGATGTAGCGGTTTGATTGCGTGACAGCAGCGGCCAGAGCCTCTTTTGTATAGCGCAGTTGATGAAACGCTTCGTAACGTTCGACGATGCCCTCAATGATCCTGAGCGCCTCAACCTCCGTCGGCGGCTCGATCTTTACGGACTGAAAACGGCGTTCGAGGGCGCGATCCTTTTCGATCGTTTTGCGATATTCGCCCGGCGTCGTTGCGCCGATGCATTGAATGTCGCCGCGTGAAAGCGCGGGTTTTAATATGTTCGCGGCGTCGAGCGTTCCTTCCGCCGAGCCTGCTCCGACGAGAGTATGCAATTCGTCTATAAAAACAATATTTTCATCGCTCTCTTTCAACTCGGCCATTA
>JBKJJR010000242.1:0-7981 GCA_046597835.1 Pyrinomonadaceae bacterium | reverse complement strand
CGGGATTGCTGGTTGAGCCAATATTTTGCAACAATCCGACCCGCAAAAACGTGAGAGACATTGGAATTTTTTCGTGGTAAACTCTTATTTTGTCTTTTGGCAGATTTGCCCGGTTTTTAAGTAGTATTTCAACGTGATAACAAAGCTCAATCTTGCGACTCACCCGTTCCGGAACGTGACGCTGCCTTATCTTGGGGCGGCTCTGCTGCTTGTGTTGAGCGTCGGTATCGGCGTTTATGGGCTTGCGCAACTTAATCAAAACACTAAGGAAAATGAGCTTCTAAAAGCTTCGATCGAGCAGCGGCAGGATGAGATAAAGCGTCTAAAGGGTGAGGGCGAAAAGGTGCAGCAGCTCTTAACGCCTGACCAAAAGGCTCTTTTGACCGCTTCGCACAAGCTTGTGGCCAATAAGACCTTTGGCTGGTCGCGGCTCTTCGCCGATCTCGAATCCGTCATGCCGGGCAGCGTAAGCGCATCACGCATATCTGTCGATAATATCTATCAGGACGGCGAACGCATCAGGGCCGAGCTCGAATTCTCCGTCCTCAGCAAAGATTATCAGTCGGTGATGGCGATGATCGCAACTATGAACAATTCGGGCCTGTTTCAGGCTCAGCTCCGCGGGCAGGACCTGCAAAAGAATGAGCGGGTCACGTTCACCGAATATACGTTTCGGCTGATCTACACGCCCAGCTACGGTTATATCGCGACGCCTTCAACCGACGTTGCCAGGAACGAACAGGGAGGCGCGCAGTAATGGCTGAACTCGATCCCGTGCATATCCCGCCAGACGACGTTCCCGAAGTAGAAATACCCGTTCTGGTCGAAGAGGTACCGCTTTTCATACCGCCAAACCGTCCGCGCAAGGTCTATGCTGGCATGTGGGGGCCGTACGAAATTGCTTCGGTGGCCATCGCTTTTATGGCGATGATGGCGGCTTTCTTGTTGTATTTCTTTTTCGTGATCCCGTCCAATAGCGAACTTGCCCGCAATAGATCCGAGGCCGACCGGCTCGACGCCGAGGTTGTCTCGGCGAGGTCGAAATACGGCGAAATAACCGACATAGAAACGCAGGTCGCTAAATTGGTCTCGAGCGTCGACGATTTTGAAACGCGCTATCTGCCGATGCAGACTAACGGCCAGGCAGCTCTTTATCAACGTGTGAACGCACTGATAAAAGCTAACGGCCTCGAAAACACGACCGGCCCGGATTATACCCCGCTCGAGACTGCCGATACTAAGGACGGCCAACAAGATACTGAGGAGGAAAAAGGCCGTGCAAAATACCGCAGCCTATATCCCGGCCTTTATATAACGACAACGGTCGAGGGCAGCTATCAAAATCTGCGCCGCTTTATTCGCGAGGTCGAGACCGGAAGGGAATTTGTCGTGATCAGCGCTGTCGAGCTTGCCCCGTCAGACACCGAGGTAAAAAAGGCGGCCGATAATTTCGGCACCGCACCTGTCAACCCGGCGGCCGTCGGCCCGAACGAAAAAGGGTTTGTCCAACCGCCCGCCGGTTTCGCTCAGCCGCAGCCGCGTGCCGTGGATAAAGGCAAAACTCGAGGCGAAACGGTCGCTCTTCATCTCGAAATGGCAGCGTATTTCCGCCGGCCCAATTTCGTGCCGATGACGCCCGCACAGGTGCAGGTCCAGGTAGAGCAATAATTAATAGAAATGGGATTGTTCGAAGGGAAATCTAAGTCCGAGAGAAACAAGATCATCGCCGCGGCGGTGCTCGGCGTCGTCTCGCTTATTACGCTCTATTTTGCGTTTGGCCGCTCGCTCTTCGGCGGCAGCACGACGACCGCGACCGTAACCATAAAGGTCTCTCCCACGCCGACGCCGAAACCCGGCGTATCAGTTACCGTAAATCGCGCGCTGCCGACGGACGGCGAGCAGGATTTTGTCTATCAAACTACGGCCGTAGTTTATCCGGGCAGCATATCTGCACCTGATGCGGGCCGCAACATCTTTGCGTTTTACGAGCCTGGTCTTAAGTGCAGAGGTGCAGACTGTCCGTCGCCGACCGTGCCTCCTCCGCCAACGCCAAAACCGCCGTCACCGACCCCGACTGCGCCGGTCCTGCTAGCGTCGCTAAGTCCGCAAACGGTCTATGCGGGATCTAAAACATTTAGCCTCGAGCTTAACGGCGATAAATTTACGCCGGACACTCGCGTCTATTTTAACCAAAGCGCGCTTGCGACCAACTTTATTACTCCTCAGAGGATCTCGGCCCAGATCCCGGCCAAGTTCGTTTCCGATGAGGGTTCGCCTCAGATCATCGTTCAGACGCCGGACGGAAAACTATACTCGAATCAGTTATTCATGACCGTGCAGGCCGCGCCAAAGCCGACGATGCTTTATATCGGCATGATCGGACGCAAACGCTACAACAACGACACCGCGTATTTTACCGACAATGAAAAAGCGCCGCCATATGGAGCGCGTCTTAACGACGTTCTCGCTGGCCGTTTCAGGCTCGTGGACATGTCCCCGGTTGAGGCGTCGCTCGAAGACACCACGCTCGGATTTAAGTACCGCATTCCTATCTCAAAGGGAATTCTTGCCGGCAGCGCACCTCCGGGGCGAGGCACTGATCCGAACACGCCGGGCATTCCAAACTACAGTCCGGGCAATCTTCCGCCGACGGATATTCCCGGTATTCCGAACAACATTAAGCAATACAACCCGAATATTACGGACGACGAAAGGCGTAAGCAGAAGGAGCAGATGCAGAAACAGGACGTGGATGACGAAGGCGACCAATAAAACTGCAGATGCCGAACGGGGAATGACCTTATTCGCCGTGATGGGCATTATGGCGGTCTTTGCCATCGCCCTGCTGGCGGTCGCACCTGATGTTTACCAGCAAGTGCAGCGCGAAAAAGAACTCGAAACGATCGCCCGCGGCGAAGAGGTCGCCGAAGCCATACGCCAATACGTCGAATTTTATCGCGGGGCCAAGCTGCCGAATTCGATGAAAGACCTGCTCGACGGCCTGCCGCAGGGCACAAAAAAGCGCCAGATACTGCGCGCATCCGCTGCCATCGACCCCCTTTCCGAGGACGGCAAATGGCGCCTCATAAAGGCCGACATCAAGACGATCGGCCCGTTCGCCAAACGCGTTCAAAAATACAACGGCGGCACGCTGCCGACAAATCCCAGCAACACGTTCGACCGTTACTCGCTCGTGATCGTCAACTCGGTCAACAGCGAAGACGAATCCGACAGCGAGGAAGCTGATGACAGCGAGGTCGAAGTTACGACCGAGAACACGCCGTTCATCGGCGTCGCCAGCCAGAGCCGCAGCAAATCTTTCATCGCCTACTACGGCATCGAAAATCATTCAAAGTGGATCTTCACCCCGCTCTTTCGCGGCACCGGCAGAAATGTCATAAGCACGAGACGGCCCGGCGGAACAGGCGGATTTGGAACCGGCCAAGGACAAGGCGGCCCGCCCCGCCAGTGATCTGATCTTCAGATCGCCACTGCAGAAGCCCGCACGTTAGTAAGGGCGATACACGCAATATCGAATGTATCGCACTCTCCCCCTGCGACTTGCCGCCACGACGAGCGGAAGGGCTGTGCAAAACAGATGCCAATCGAATTTTCTTTGCGGCTTGCCGCCATGATGAGCGGAAATGCTGTGCCTCCGTTCGAACGCGGAAAGGCAGAGCCTTTCCGCGCATCATGAGGGCAGAGCCCTTAGGAACGGATTCAAAGGCACGCCTTTGCGCCCATCATGGCGGCCATGCCGCTTTCGGACACTCAGAATAGTTCGATGCTTCCGTCGCTTACCGCCGTCCCCCACTCGCCCTCATTGAACATAATCCGCTCAAAAGTCAGCGGCGAAACCGACCCAGCCTTCCCGACGGCCGCAAATCTCAGATTCAGCAGCACACCGTCACTGTCTATCGGCATAGCCCCGTAAACCACCACTCTAAACAAGCCCGGTTCGTAAGCACTAGTAACGACCGTCAAACCGCGGCTGACCGTTCCCGCCAGATCGACCGCATCCTTTTCAGGCTGCACCACTGTTGGATCATACTTAAGATCGAACTCATAAGAAATGATCCCTTTATTCGCGACACCACTAACATTGACGGGAACAACGATCTCTTTACCAACCGGCTCAACCGTGTGCGGCAGTTCCACCGTCGCTCCTCGCGCCGGTGCTGCGGCAAACGCGGGCCGCGCGGCGCCGTTCGTCCAATTACCGGAAACCTCCCCCATCAGCAGGGCTGAGTAATTCTCACCCGAGATGATCGACGCGACCGACGGATACGACCGACTGACAGGATTGAAAATCCAATTGCCCGCCGAACCAAACCCCGGCACAGCGGCCACAAAAAGCGCAATTTGACCGGCATCGAACGATGTCAGCGTGCCGTTACCGCTCACGTCCGCCACTATCAACTTATTGCCCGTTAACACGACCGTCCCCGCCACGTGCTGCGCGATCCGGGCTGCGTCAAACGATGAAATGGCTCCGTTTACGCCGCCGGTTTTCGACGGCGTGACTGTGTAAGATCCGCCGCCAAAACCGCTGAGTAAGTATGTGCCGTTTGAAAGATCGGTCGTCGTCAAACCGGCAACAGAACCAGCTCCGCTGATCATCACATCTGCTACGTACGGCGACGTTCCCGCTGAATTGCCATACAAAACATTTCCAGCGATAGCAGCGTCGGAAACCGTTACACTACCATTCGTAGTTGTTCGGGTCGGATAGCCTTCGTTGAAGCGGAAACCTGGATGCTGAGAATTGTTCGGAGCAGTATAGTCTTCGAACGCCAATGTCGTTGACTGGCCGGAGGTTCCCACAACCGTAAATCTGAGATATAACAGCGTGCCCGAACCTGCAAAGTTTCCAGAATTCGGGCTGGCCTGCATCAACAGATGTCCGGCAGTATGATTTGAGCTGACGAACACAAATGAGTTGCTGCTCAATGTTCCCGTTTGTATGTATGCGGGGTCTGCTGGCTCGATCACGGTCGGATCAAAAGTAACCTGAAGTTCATAGAGAGCTATAGTAAGGCCGGTCACCTCACCGACAGTTACCGGAACGCTGATAACGGAACCCGGTGCAGCATTTACATCCGGCAATGATACAGGAACGGGAACTATGACAACCGGTGATGCCGTTGGCGTCGGGGTGCTTGTCGCTGTTGCGGTCGGACTAGCTGTCGGCGTGCCGCCCGTGATGGTGATACTGCCGTTTGTCCGTGTCACCGCTGGATCGCCTTCGTTGTAAGTGAACGCGGGATGGAAATTAGTACCGTTTTGCAGCCAGTCTTCAAAGGTCAGAGGCGTCGACTCCCCGGGGGTTCCCACGACGTTAAACCTCAGATTTAGCAGTGTGCCCGAACCCGTCATTGGACCATTCTGAAACGCTCCGATGTTCAAATGGCCTGGAGACGCAATATATGTCGTGCAAATAACCCTCACCATTGAGCTGCTCATTGTTCCGTCCGCCTCGCAGGGCGTTGATGCCGGCTGAAGAACCGCCGGATCAAAAACGATGTGCGCATCGTAAGAGGTCACGCCTAAACCGGTCACGCTCCCACTCGTTATTGGGATCGTAACCACAGCCCCTTGCGATGCAGTCAGGTCAGGCAACGACACCGGTACCGCTTGCTGAACGACAGTTACTCCACCTTCAACCGGGTGAAAACAAGGATTGCCGCCTGGGGCGAATTGAATGCCCAATCCGCTAAATGTCCCCACGGCGCCGATGACATTAAAGTGCAGATAAACTAACACACCGGCGCCCGTCATAGGAGCATTTCCCAAAAGCGAAATGCTGAGCGTTCCGGCCTGCGAGCTATTGACCAAAAGGCTGCTCGCATTCGAATTGCCAACGGGGCCAAGTGTCACGCCGTGAGTCTGCCCCGCGGGCAGACTAAGCACGTTTGGATCAAAGCCTATTTGAGTATCGACCGAATAGACTCCCCTGCCAGTAACGTCATCTATATTGACTGGCACGGCTACCGTGCTGCCCACAGGTGCTTGAAGATAAGGTATCGTCACCGGAATACAAGTTGATGAGGCAGTTGGTGTGTAACTCGCGGTCGGTGAGTAACTAGCGGTCGGCGTGGAATCAGCGGTCGGCGTAGTCGTCGCAGTTGGGGTCGAAACAACGAGCGTTACACTGCCGTTTGCCGTGCTTACCGACGGTGTGCCCTCGTTAAAAAGGAAACCTTGATGAGATCTGCCGCCCGGATCAGTATAATCCTCAAATGTCACTGTGGTTGACTGTCCCACTGAGCCGACAACATTGAACCTCAGATTTATCAGCGTTCCCGACCCCGCTAATTCTTGCAAATTATGTCCTGAGATTATCAGGTGTCCGGGAATAGTGCCATTTGGAACTATTTTCCAAGCATTGCCGATCAGCGTTCCGGCTCTAAGGTCGTAGCCGTCGTACGGTGCGGCCAGCTGTATTACCGTTGGATCGAACGTGACTTGAAACTCGAAAGAGATGATTCCAAGACCGGTGAGGTCTTCTGCCGTCACGGGAATATTAAATATCCCGCTGCTACCCGCATTCATCGTAGGCAGCGAAACCGTCGGGTTGCCCGCATTTCCATTGTAGTGAGGCCCGGCCCCTGAAACGTCACCCATTAACAAACCGGGCGACACAGTTGTTCCGGTAAGCCCCGTCCACGGATGGCCGGTAACATAATATAAAATAGTAAGTATATCCCAGGGTGAGTGTGTACTGCCGTTGTATACCTTAGCCACTGTCAACTGGTCTGCGTTAAGAGGTGGCGGAAGTGCATTAAAATGCCTGCTGATCAGCGCCGCGTCGAATGCGGTTATGGCGTTCAACGGCGTCGTCAAGGGTCTCGGCTCCGATGTCGGTAATTCAGATTCTGCCGCAAAGTCCTCTTGAGGATTCGCCGCGGCCGTCGCCGTCAACAGGCCAACGCCTGATCCGCCAAACCAGTTGGCACTGACGGCAATGGCTGCAAAAACGATCAGGATCGACGTGATAACGATAATGCGTGACGGTCTGCGTGCCATAGGGTCATGTCCTCTTTATGTTGTCGTGATAGGCAAATTACACTCGTGAGAAAAACCTTGGTGGATAAGTAAGAGACTGATCTGCAAATGCAAATCCACAAAGAGCATACACCCGAACAGCTTTTATTTCCAGCAAAATCCCTCCCGCTGTAGCCAGCGGAGATTATGTCTGATCAAGATCTACAGTCGGAATCAGACCCGCGTCATATCGCGAAAGTTGAGCCGGTTCGCGAAAGTTACACCATTTCGGGAAAATTGGTATTTCAATTTTTCTTGAGAATTGCTAGCTTGATGTGGGAAAGTTGGAATTACGCCAGCTCACGATCTTTGAAAATCTAATACGTCAAGGTTAAGCGACGCACTTAAGTTTGGGACACCCGGGACACGCGGGACACTTGGGACACCTGGGACATATGGGACATTTAGGACACTCAGGAAAGTGCAAAAGCCCGCCGCTTGTTCCAGCCAAGTTCGGCGGCTCGGAACAACCTGAAACATCGTAATCTGCATGGTTACGAAGGTTACGGATTTTGTTCTTACATTGCCTTACTTTTTTTCCAAAACCGTGGTACATGGCCAAAATGGGGCGATAAACCTAATTATTACAGCATTTATCTTGTACCACTCGGGTGTGGTACAAGGGTGGTACAAGCGGTACAAAATAGTCTGGCGGGTTGGTTCTCTGCATTGCGGCTTGCGCCATGATGAGCGGAAGGGATGTGCCCTTCCGAACGGCTTTTAAACTTCAAAGAGGCTGTGCCTCCGGTAAAATGCGGAGGCACAGCCTCGAAGGATTTATGGAAATGCACGGAAAGGCAGAGCCTTTCCGTGCATCATTAGGGCATAGCCCTTAAGAACGGATTCTAAGGCAAGCCCTCTCGCCCTTCATGGTGGCGGCCAAGCCGCTTTCGGGAACTTAGAACAGTTCGACGCTTCCGTCGCTTACCGCCATTCC
>JBKJJR010000048.1:0-4173 GCA_046597835.1 Pyrinomonadaceae bacterium | reverse complement strand
CTTGAACATATCATCAAGCGCCCGCTGCATCTTTTCCCAGATCGCAAAACCGTACGGCTTGATCACCATGCACCCGCGAACGGCGGAGCTCTCGGCCAGATCCGCTCGTTTTACGATCTCGTTATACCACTCGGAATAGTTTTCCGATCTTTTTGGAAGCGCTTTTGCCATAAGATCATTCACCACATAGACACATAGGACATATAGTAAAAATATAGATAATACGGCAAACTTTATCAGCAGACAATTTTAGTATTTACAATTGATACTGTCTTAGCTATGTGTTCTATCTGTTCTATGTGCTAAAATCCCACTTTTATGAGCGAACCCCTGCTGGATTTCCAGGACACCGCAACGGCATACGCGGACAAATCCAATTCACAACTGAACGACAAATACAGGCTTTTCAAAATGCTGAATTCGCCGTTTTTGAACGCACTCGGTTCGACTGCGGCAAGGTTTGCCTTGTCGATCGGCCTGCCCGTCGAAGGATTGATCAAAGCGACCATCTTCGAGCAGTTCTGCGGCGGCGAGACCATCGAGGAATGTGACAAGACGATCGCAACTCTCGGAGGTTCGCACATCGGCACGATCCTCGATTATGCGATCGAAGGAAAATCAACTGAGGACGATTTTGACAAGGTAAAGGATGAGATCATTCACACGATACGCCGTGCAAAGGACGATCTCAATATTCCGTTCTCGGTGTTCAAGGTGACAGGCATCGCGCCTTTAGGAACACTCGAAAAAATGAGCGCGAAAAAGAAACTCGACGCAAAAAGTCAGGCAAAATCCGAGCGCGTCCATAACCGCGTCAAAGAAATTTGCGAGGTCGCGTATCAACAAGGCCAGCCGATCTTTATCGACGCCGAAGACTCGTGGATACAGGATGCGATCGACCGGCTCGCCGTCGAAATGATGGACAGATACAACCGTGAACAGCCCATCGTTTTCAACACTATCCAGCTTTATCGGACGGACCGGCTGCAATACTTAAAGGATAGCCGCCGGCAGGCAAAGGCAGACGGATATATTCTCGCGGTTAAGCTCGTCCGCGGCGCTTATATGGAAAAAGAACGCGAACGTGCCGCTCAAATGGGTTACCCTTCGCCGATCCAAGTCGATAAAGCCGCGACTGACGCCGATTACGATGCAGCCCTTGAATACTGCCTCAAGCACATCGATGAGATCGCCTTTGTCGCCGGAACGCATAACGAGGCTAGTACGCAGCTACTAGCTTCGAAAATGCGCGACCTCGGTGTCGCGCCCGATCACCCCAACGTCTTTTTCTCGCAGCTCTACGGGATGGGCGACAATCTCTCCTACGTCTTGGCTAAGAACAATTACAGCGTTTCGAAATATGTGCCCTACGGCCCGGTCGCTGAATCCATACCGTATCTGATACGCCGTGCGCAGGAAAATTCTTCGGCCGCCGGACAGGTCAGCCGCGAATTGGAAATGATCGCAAAAGAGTTGAGGCGTCGCAGACTGAATTGAGCTATTCTCGACTGGTGACGTAAATGATTTAAACGGGCTTGGAATCAGATACTACAGCCTACTGACCACTAACTGCAGTCCTTATGTTTTGTCCAAAATGTGGAAACGCCGATCAAACCCCTGAGACGTATTGTCGTCGATGTGGGACATTTCTGCCCGATCTCGACAAACCCACAAAGAAACAGCAAACGCCGGAGGAACACTTAAAAGCCAATTTTGTCCTGAATCTTATGACTATTGTCGTGAGTTTCTCACTGGCGATCGCGTTGTATGCGATCTTTCTCGGTCGGAACGATACGAATTGGGTCATTTATTTAACTGCCGGTTTCCTGATCGCGATCGGAGCGTGGCAGATTCAAACCTTATGGCGGACGATCCTATTGAAAAGACATTTTAAGAAGAATAAGGCGACCCAGAAAGCTGTTTTGGAAACTAGCGTGACTACAGCGGGCAAGTTATTGGACAGGGCTGATCTTGAAAATGTCGTCCCGGCAAGCGTCACCGATCACACGACCAAACATTTGATCGACCCGCAAAAGCGGTCATCGTAAGCCCAGCATCAATCTCACTGAGCGGTCTGAAACTTTGCGATTCGGATCATTTCTCCATGTCGCGAGAGGCTCAAGTTCACGATCTGTTAAAGGAATATTTGAGATCCTGGCGACTTGTGTGCTCTCAAATGCGCGGTTGGTAAGCGCGGTGTGCGGACAACTGATAGTCAGACTATCGGGACTGGCAGAGGCAATTTCGGCGGCTTCAACATCGGGAAAGAAATCGCCATACGCCGCTAAGTGACAAACTTTCTCTCCGCCGGTCTCGTCCATCGCGAGCAGGCGCAAAAGAGCAAAACCGCTTTCGAGCTGAAAAACAAGAAAATCACCCGGTTGAAAATTCTGCGACATATTGACGAGATTAGCATACGTGTGCGGTTTGGCTATAAAGTTAGAGTATATGAATCCAGAGCTTGACGTAAATGCAATGCTCGCTGTCGCTATTGAAGAAGGCCGCATCGGATTGGCTGAAGGCGGCGTTCCCATAGGTGCGGCTCTGTTCGACGGCAAAGGCATTCTGCTCGGCCGCGGACACAATCGACGCGTGCAGGAGAGTGATCCGTCAATACACGGTGAAACCGACGCCTTTCGCAAAGCCGGCCGGCAGCGAAGCTACAAAAACACGATCATGGTAACGACGCTTGCCCCGTGTTGGTATTGCAGCGGACTTGTGCGGCAGTTCGGCATTGGAACAGTCATCGTCGGTGAATCCGTGACTTTCCAAGGCGGTATCGAATGGCTACGCGAAAATGGCGTTGAGGTTGTAGATATGTATTCAAAGGAATGTATTGAAATGCTTGGCCAATTCATCGCAAAATATCCCGAAGTATGGAACGAGGACATAGGTGAGTAGCAAAAATGTTGCTGAAATGACAGAATATATTTATGGACGACGATTTTCGAGCACAATGTAGGAGGCAGATTAAGCGAAGTCTTGACAGCCGAATTAAATATGGCTTCTGTCGCGTTTACAAGCCAGTAGATGATGACGAACCCGTTAGAGTTTTTAAGAAAATGAGCGATTATCGGAAATGGGCAGACGAAAATCTTCCGACGTATTTGGGTTATCAAATCGCGGACAACGCGACAGATGCAAAGTAAGGGATATTTTCAGCCTGAGCAGGCGCGTGAAGTCGCGGCCATGTTTGTAAAGCATGGTATTGACTACTTGTTCATCGGAAAGAGCGCAGCGATACTTTTGGGCTTTCCTAGTGTTACTCAGGACATTGATGTCTTCCCAAACAATGAAAAACAGAATTGTGAGCGCCTTATTGCGGCCTTGTTAGAATTAGGTTTTGAATTGTCCGAAAAAACACGGCTGGACATACTAAGCGGTGTTGATTTTGTGCAAATTAATCAAGACCCATTCGATATCGATCTGGTTTTTGCTCCCGATGGTATCGAGAATTTTGAAGTTGCCCGCAAACGAATGACTCTTATCGAGAATTTTCCGATTGCTAACATTAGAGACATCATTGCCAGCAAGAAAGCGTCGGGGCGAAAAAAAGACCTTTACGATCTTCCAATGCTCGAGGACTTTAGAATTGAATTTGAAAAAAGTCAGAGAGGAGAGCCGAAGACGGCGGTTGAAATTGCTCTGGAAAAACTAGAAAAAAGACACAAATAACATGACAAAACAGGCAGTTATAATCAGTGCAGCGAGGACGCCGACGGGAAGATTTCAGGGATTATTAAAAGGGTTTTCGGCTCCCGATCTTGGAGCGATCGCTATCAAAGAAGCAATCAAAAGAGCGGGAATTAAAGGTGAGCAGATTAACGAGGTCATCATGGGCTGCGTCGTTCAGGCCGGCATCGGCCAGGCACCTGCAAGACAGGCCGCATTGAAAGCTGACTTGCCGCCTGAGGTTTCTGCTCTGACGATCAATATGGTTTGCGGCTCGGGATTACGAGCGGTCGCTCTGGCTTCACAGGCGGTTCAACTTGGCGATGCGGAATATATCGTTGCCGGCGGAATGGAATCGATGTCGAATATTCCATACGCTCTTCCCGGCGCTCGTGACGGTTATAAGATGGGAAATCAGACTGCGGTAGATCTGATGATCCATGACGGCCTTTGGTGTCCTTTTGAGAATTGGCATATGGGAAACACTGGCGAAGTCGTGGC
>JBKJJR010000111.1:0-4142 GCA_046597835.1 Pyrinomonadaceae bacterium | reverse complement strand
GAGATGGCTTCTAATTGAGCAACGGTGTTATTCAGACTTTTATAAAGCTCGGGGTCGTTGACAAGTTTTCCGGCGGTACCCTGGCCTTTGTTTATTTTGTCGATAGTTGTCTGCAGGCGGGTCATCGTATCTCTGGTTTCGGCAACGGCGTTGTCAAGGCTTTTATATAGTGACTCGTCATTGAGAACGCGTCCCAAAGTGCCTTCGCCTCGATTGGCTTTGTCAAGAATTTCGTTTGCAGGCACCGAGATTTTTTTGATCTGTTTGAGAAGATCGTTGCCCGTCTCGGTCAACTGGGTCAGCGAATTGCCGGCGCTCGATTCGATCAATGCATTTTCGTCAACTGGAACACCTTTTGACGTACCCGGAAATATGTTGATCATCTTGTCGTTCCCGAGAATAGAAGTAGCAATCAACTGCGCTTTCGAATCGCTTCGGATCAAATCGGTAATAGGTTTTTTATCCAGCACCTGCACGACGGTCAATGTCGCTTCGATACGCTGTCCCTCCGGCGAATCGGGTGGAAGGAATTTGACGTCCTCGACTTTGCCGATGGAGACGCCGGCGAGCTGAACATCCGCTCCCGGATGCAGTCCATCAGCGCTTTCAAATCGCGCTTTTAGATGGAGCTTTTTTTCGAACGGATTAAAGCTGCCGCTGGAATTGAGGATCAAAAATCCGGTCACAAGCAGCGCAGCAAACATAAACATGCCCACGCGGAGCTCACTCAAGGTTAGTTTTTGTTGACGTCTGGGCATCTAATTTACTTTCCGCGAATGAATTTCTGGATATACGGATCGTCGGTCCGGCGTAACTGTTCGTCCTTGCCGCTAAATATGATGCTACCGTCACGCAGCATCATCACCTCGGTGTTGATCAAACACAACCTCTCGCCTTCAAGCTCAAAATTCACGTTGCCGTTTTTGTCGATCGTCGCGTATTCGGACGAAATATATTCGAGATTATTCATCTCATGCGTTACGAATATAGATGATACATCTTCGAGGTCTCTTAGCTTAATCGCTAATTCGCAGATAGTCCTCGCCGTCGGCGGATCGAGGCCTGCGGTGGGCTCATCGAAAAGAAGAATGCCCGGATTGCCGACCAGCGCGCGGGCGATGCCTACGCGCCGGCGCATGCCGCCCGAAAGTTCTATCGGCATTTTGTCGATCGCATCTTCCAAACCAACAAAATTCAACATCCTGACCACTTCGTGTTCGACTTCGTCTTCGTCAAGACCTTCTTCATGCAGTCGGTAAGCGACATTGTCATAGACCGAGAGCGAATCGAACAATGCTCCTTCCTGAAACACCATCCCGATATTTTCCCGGATGCGCATCAATTCAACATCGTCGAAATCGGTAATGTCTTCACCCTCGACAAACACCTGACCGGCATCGGGCTTTAGCAGGCCGAGAACCAGATTAATGATCGTTGATTTGCCGGTGCCCGAGCCTCCGAGAACGATCTTCGTCTCGCCTCGGCGGACCGTAAAACTAACTTTGTCGAGAATGACCTGATCGTCAAAAGCCAGCTCCACATCACGAAACTCAATTGCGGGAACTACGCGCCCCATTTCAGAGTGAGGTCCGGTCGCGGATCCAGCATGTTCCGTATTCTCCGTTGTATCGAGTATCATAAAGGATCTTTTTACAACTCAAAACAGCGTACTGCCAAGCACCGACTGAAATAATTTCGAAAGGAAAAAGTCCGCAATAATAACGTTTATCGATATTGAAACAACTGCCTCGGTGGTCGAAAGTCCAACGCCGACGGTGCCGCCTTTTGTGCTCAGGCCTTTGTGGCACGCGATCAGCCCGATCAGCACCCCGAAAAATACTGGTTTTAGCAATCCGGCAATGACGTCGCCGATATTCGTTCCGGTACGGACGGACGCAATATAAATATTCAGGTCGAGACCGTGTAGTTGGCGGGCGACTATCCCGCCGCCGATCAGGCCGAACATATCCGCCGCGATCGTAAGCAGCGGAAGAGTAAGAAGCAGTGCGATTATCCGCGGCGTGACTAGCTTACGAATCGGCGAGGTTCCTAGAGCCCGCATCGCGTCGATTTGCTGCGAAACGACCATTGACCCGAGTTCTGCCGAGATCGCCGAACCGACCCGGCCGGCCACCATCAATGCCGTCAGCACCGGCCCTAATTCGCGGATCATACCGGTTGCAACGCCCTGACCCGCGTTGCTTTGTGCACCGTAGTATTCCAGCGTCGGATAGGATTGTAAAATGAGAACTCCGCCGGTAAAAAACCCGGTAAGCGAGACGATCGCCATCGAACCGACACCGATCTTGTCCATTTGATTGACGATCTCTTCGAAGTACCGCGGCTTTTCACGAAGCCCCTTGATCGAGCTCCAAAAAAGACTCGTTACCGCTTGTAGTTCGAGCAAAAAATTTGTGATCGGATTCATCAGGGATCAGCGACACAGAATGTCCGGTCAAGAATATAACGAACGCCGATCAAACCGCAACTACAGGCAAAAAGGAGAGAGCGCAAGCAACGGCGATACACTGATGTTGGATTTACCGCCGTTGCTTGCGCTCTGCTGGATCGCACTCCGAATTTTAAATAACAGCCTTCGGCCGAACGACCCGCTGCTGCGGCTGTCCGTCCGGTGTCGAATCACTTTCCTTGCCGGGCCGCTGGCGGTCAATTTTATAACGGCGTATTTTTTCTAATCCGTGCCGCATCTTTTCAAATCGCTGACGCAGTTCGCGAAAGCGAATAAGCTGATCCGGCGTGAGAATGCGCCGCACCGCGAGCTCGTTCATATAACGCAATCTCGCGAGCTCGGCCTGCGCCAACTCGGCCTCCTTCATTCGGAGATCGATATCCGCTTCGTTCAGCTGATCCGCGTAAATTGCGTCATCGAGCGCGCGGGTAGTTTCGTGGAGCCGCTTAAGGGCGTCACGCATCAATGGCCGCTTCTCGGCTTGCACTTTGCGGATATGCTGCACCTGTTCGTCCAACAGCCCAAGCTGACGAAGCAGATTGCCACGATCACCGCGCATTTGATCGACAGCCTGATGTTGTTCAGGGGGCGGCAACGCTTCCGTCGATCTGGATTCCTGCGCCTGTGTTGAACCGACGACGATCAACGTCACGACCGCGAATAAAAACGTTTGAAAATAATTAGACTTTCTCATAATGTTCTACCAAGATAATGACCTTAACTATCATCATCCGCAAAGAGGTCAGACAGCCGAAGGGACGTGTCGTCACTTTCTTCGTAAGTTTCACTCAAGACCGGCGCGACCGGGATATTTTTAGCTATATTTGTTTCGACCGGATTGCGTACGGTCAGTTGTTTTTTGATATTTGATCGACGCGGTTCTACGACATTCACTGCTCGAATTTGGCGGCTCGGCTGTCTCGACGGCGTTACAACGTCCTGCACAACTTCCGGTTGTTTAGGGTTTGTGACCCTCGCAACATCAGGTGTATTAAATGTCTCGACCGGCGTTATGCTTTTTGCGTTATAAGCGATCGGCGGTTCAACGCCGGCGTTAAAGCGTAATACGAAAAAACCAAGTCCTATAAGCACAACCAATCCGGCAGCTGTTGCGACAGGGAAGTTGATAAGCGAAAGCCAGGCCCGAATTGCAGCCAACGGTCCTGCGGACGCCGTCTCACCGACAATGATTTTCGTCGGCGGATAAGGGATCACTATTTCCGGCGTTGCGAGATCGGCAAACTCTTCGCGCCGCCATTCGAAAACAGAAAAGCGGGCGTTTGAGATCGCTGCAAATTCGTCTGTGCAAAGTGCGCAATTCGTGAGATGGTTCTCAAATTTCGACCGCTCTGCAACGCCGATCTCGTTGTAGATATACGAGACGATATCGTCCATGAATTCGCAATTTATTTTGTGTCCGTTATTCAACATCTTTTTCTAGACGACCTCAACAGGTGTTCGTTCCAACTTCATCCTCAACTGCTTCAACGCCGTGTAAAGCCTGCTCTTGACCGTGCTGAGCGGCAATTCGAGCGTTTCCGAAATCTCCTGAAAGGTCATCTCCTCAAATTCTTTCATCACGATCACTTGCCGCAGATCGGTCGGCAACGCTCCGACTGCCTGACGAATTAGCGTTGTGCGCTCGGCCTTTTCAGTCGTGCGTGCGGGCGAT
>JBKJJR010000140.1:0-3807 GCA_046597835.1 Pyrinomonadaceae bacterium | reverse complement strand
AACGCTTACGATACGCGAAGATATTCCCGGCGTTTCACTCGGACAAAAGGCCGCGCTCGATCAAGCTCCGTCGGCCGTTGCCGGACATTTTCAAGTTCCAAAAGTGCTTTAGTCAATGCACAACGCAAAATGCAAAATGCGTAGTTTTTTATTTCTATTTTGCATTGTGCACTTTGCACTGTGCATTAGCTCGTGCAGTGTTCCAAATCTCGAAAAGTCGCAATGCACAGCGGCCCGCGACGTGGTAAAGCGATTCTACTCGTCCCATTTTGGGAACGACATGCATCCGTCAGCGGACAACTTGAAGGAACTTGAGCCGTTTTTGACGAGCGAATTGATACGCCATCTTGCTGAGTCAACCGAAACGGCAAAGGATTATTTTACGGCGACCGAGAATTACCCGAAAGCGTTTCGCGTTGGCTCATGTACGGCGAACTCAGAAGCTAAAGTAACACTTCAAGTATTACTCTTGTGGCGTGATGACACGAGAAACGAGCAAAAAGAAGTTAAAGTGGAGACTGTAAAAATTGCTGATAAGTGGTTGATAAATAAAGTATTTAATTGATTGCATATGTCGATTCTTTCAGAGATAGAAAAAGCGCTTGCGGGAGCGGAAAGCCTCAATCCACAACTCAACTCGTTCCTCTCGATCGAGCGTGAACACGCGCTTAGGCGTGCCGATGTACTAGCGGTGGCGTCTGACGAAACAAAGCTCAATGGCCTGGCCGTTGCCGTCAAAGACAACATCTGCACAAAGGGCATGCGCACATCGTGCGGCTCGCATATTTTGCATAATTACAAAGCCCAGTACGACGCCACTGCAATTGCAAAGCTTAACGCGGCGGGAGCGGTCATTGTTGGCAAGACGAACATGGACGAATTTGCAATGGGTTCGTCAAACGAATCTTCGGCATTCGGCCCGGCAAAAAATCCGTGGGATGTGACCCGCGTTCCGGGCGGCAGTTCGGGTGGATCGGCTGTTGCCGTCGCTTCGGGCGTTGTTCGCGTTGCTTTGGGAAGCGAAACAGGCGGCTCCGTGCGCCAACCTGCGTCACTTTGCGGCATCGTCGGATTCAAACCGACCTACGGCCGCATCTCGCGTTACGGCCTCGTTGCTTTCGCATCGTCATTGGATAACATCGGCATTTTTGGACAAACCTCGCGCGATGTCGCCGACGTGCTCGGCGTCATCGCCGGACGCGACCCGCTTGATTCGACATCGGCTGATGTTCCCGTGCCCGATTACGCAGCCGGGCTAGACACGGAAATAAAAGGAAAAAAAATCGGCGTTCCGCGAGCTTTGCTTGGAGAGGGCCTCGACGACGAGGTGAGAGAAAAGGTCCAGGCCGCGATCGAGAATTTTAGAGCACTCGGCGCCGAGATCGTCGATGTCGAACTTCCCTATGCTAAATACGGCATCGCCGTTTACTACATCATCGCGACTGCCGAAGCGGCGTCCAATCTCGCCCGCTACGACGGAGTCCGCTATGGCTTTCGCGCCGAAGAGTCTGACGAATTGCGAAAGATGTACTTTCGCACCCGCGAAGAGGGTTTCGGTCCCGAGGTCAAACGCCGCATCATGCTCGGCACTTACGTGCTGTCGAGCGGTTACTACGATGCCTATTACTCAAAGGCCCAAAAGGTGCGGGCGCTCGTAAAACGAGATTACGAACTGGCTTTCGCAAATTGCGACGCGATCCTGACGCCGACTTCCCCATCGGTCGCCTTTAAGATCGGTGAGCGCTCGGACGACCCGCTGGCGATGTATCTCAGCGATATCTACACCGTCTCCGCCAACCTCGCCGGCGTCCCGGCAATTAGCATCCCGTGTGGCTTGTCCAACGAAGGCCTGCCCATCGGCCTCCAACTTGTCGGCGATTTTTGGTCGGAAGGCGTTCTACTAAATCTTGCCCACAATTACGAGACCGCCTATCCGTTAGGAGAGCGGCCGCAGGTCTATTCTAAATAAGTCCAAATCCTATTATCCCATGAGAGTAAAACTAAAACTTTTTCTCGCGATCCTTGGAGTTTCGGTGTACGGGATAGCGGGTCAAGCACCCGTGAATGATACCCCTGCAAAGATCCTAAACTCGAAGCCTTTCGAAATGTCTAAGGAAGCTGAGCGGGCGGGCATTGATGGCACTTTGATACTTGAGGTAGCTGTGGACAAATCGGGTGATGTCAAGAAGGTTGAGATCATCGCGGGCCCTGAGTGGCCTTGCGGAACCGAGCCAAAAAAAGAGTTAGCGGACCTTCGGCGCGCTGTAAAAGAAATTGTCAGCGGAGCTAAATTTTCGCCGTCCATAAAAGACGGAAAGGCTCAAGCAGCGGATCTACAAATGAAATTTATCGTGGGTAAAGCATACCAAGCGGAGATACAAAAACGGGAACGCGAAGAGGCCCAACGCAAAGGAATAGCAGCACCGATCTCCGTTAAGGGTGGAGTTCTCAATGGCCGGGCGTTGAGTCTACCCAGGCCTGAATATAATGCTGTGGCTAAGTCCCAACGAATATACGGAGCGGTGTCAATTGCAGTGCAAATAGACGAAAAGGGTGATGTTGTCCGGGCAGGAGTACTTAAGGGACACCCGGTTTTACAAGAGTCTGCCCGCAACGCCGCATGTTCGGCCAAGTTTTCTCCAACCAAACTCGAGGGCCAGCCAGTTAGAGTAAGTGGGGTCATCACTTACAAATTCGGACCGTAGATCAATCTGAGCGGGCAAGTAGGAGGGAGGATGGAAAATTCGAAATTTTTCCATCCTCGACTTTTACGCGTCAACAATATTGCGGCTATTGAGCCAAATGAAGATGTGAATGATCGTGGTCGGGTTGGACGGACGGGATACTCGGTGATTGCAGAATGTTCTGCCAGCGGGTGTTGTCGGAAAGAATACGCTCGATATCAGCGACTTGCAGCGGTTTTGAAAACAGGTAGCCTTGGCCATATTCGCAGCCGAGGATACGCAGTTGGTGAAATTGATGGATGCTCTCGATCCCCTCCGCCACCACTTTTAAATTCAGCGCTTTTGCTAATGCGATGACAGTTCTGACGATCTCGCCGTTTTCCGTGTTCTCTTCCATTGCACTGACAAACGACCGATCCACCTTGAGGAGATCGATTGGAAAGCGATGCAGATAACTCAGGCTCGAATAACCGGTTCCAAAATCGTCGATACTTATCTGCACGCCCGTTTCCTTGATCTGCTTCAGCATCTGGATCGCCGACTCGGCGTTTTCCATAACGGCGCTTTCAGTAAGTTCCAATTTCAGGTGCGAAGGATGAATTCCGGTCTCCTGGATTACCGTCTTTATTTGCTCTACAAGGGCCGGGTGTCCAAAATGTTTCCCCGAAAGATTGACGGCGATCGTACGCGGTTTCTCGGTCGGCCACCGTTCCTGCCATTCAACGATCTGTTTGCAGGCGGAGTGCAGAATCTGAACCGTCATCGGGATTATCAGTCCGGTACTTTCGCTGATCGGGATAAATTCGTATGGCGGTATTAGCCCTCGCTGCGGGTGATTCCAACGGACGAGTGCCTCAAACCCGGTCAGCGACGTATCATCAAGATCGATTATCGGTTGATAGTAAAGCTCAAATTCGTTCCGTTCGATCGCAAATCGCAGATCAGTCTCGAGCTGCAAACGCGTCACGGCGCGAATGTGCATCTTCTGATCAAAGATAACGTAGTTGTCGTCGTTGTCCTTGGCATAATACATTGCGATGTCGGCGTCGCGCAGGATATCTTCGGCTTCGGGGTATTTTGAGTTTCCGTAAGCGATGCCGATCTTGGCGCTGGTAAACACCTG
>JBKJJR010000292.1:0-2673 GCA_046597835.1 Pyrinomonadaceae bacterium | reverse complement strand
ATCACCGTATCCGTCAACCATCTCGATCACGGGCGGTCCGATCCAAATTGGCGCTCTTAGAGTTACTCTCTATGACATTACTCATACGATGCCTGACAACATGGACTTCCTGCTTGTCAGCCCAACCGGACGGCAAATGATTATTCAGTCAGATGCCGGCGGCTTGGTGGATCTTGTCAATCCTGTGACGATCACGTTCGCCGATAATGCGGGCCAGGTACTGCCTGATTCTGCTCCATTGACGACGGGCTTATTCGAACCGACGAGTTGGCAGGCCGGACAGCCTAGCTTCCCGGCACCGGCACCAGCGGCACCGTATAATGAGCCGGGCAGTACGGTTGGCGGTACGCCGTCACTCATGAGCGTATTCGGGTTCTCTAACGCAAACGGCACATGGAGCCTCTATATGCGTGATGATGCCAATCTGTCTGCACCCGCCGCGATCACGGGGTGCGTGAACGGCGGATGGGGAATTGAGTTCTTGACTTCGACAGCGGCTCAAGCGTCGATCTCGGGACGCGTGGTCACCTCCAACGGACAGGGCATACGCAATGCTAAGGTCGTTATCACGGGCAATTCGCTCGCGGCTCCGATAATTGCGACAACCGGATCGTTCGGCTATTACACGATCGAAGGTCTTGCAACCGGCGAAACTTATGTTGTAACGGTCAATTCAATACGTTACACCTTCAGTACGCCAAGTCAGGTGATAAGCCTCGTCGATAATTTCGCCGATGCTAACTTTACCGCCGATCCTCAAGACTAACTGAGGCTCGCATTCATATGCAAAGAGGCCGTCTGCAAAGGCGGCCTCTTTTTAGATTGCGACACGCCTTTTAGATGTATTGCATTGCAAACAAGAAACTTTGCAAGCCTAAGCAACTCGCTCCGTTCCTTTAAACGTCAAACACGCGTAAAAAATAGTTATGCGAATTACCACGGGGAGAAAATCATGACGTTTAGAACTATCTCGGCAATCTTTTGCACTGTATTATCTGTATCTGCCTTTTCGGTCACCTCGCGAGCGCAAGGCGTCATCATTCCGATAGTCTGCGATATCAGGCCGTGTCCGAGGCCAATTCCGCGGCCGGTGCCACTCCCAAATGCACTTCCCGTTAAATCAATTCAGCTGGAAACAAAGATCATCGGTCAGGTGGCGACGACGCATGTTGAGCAGGTGTTTCGCAACGATACGCCCTACACGCTTGAAGGGATATACTTTTTCCCAATGCCCGAAACGGCCTCGATAGTCGAATTTGCGATTTGGGAGAACGGCAAAAAGCTAGTCGGCGAAGTGCGATCTCGGGAAGAAGCGCGCCGGATATATGACGAGATCGTTCGTCGGCAGAAAGATCCGGGACTGCTCGAATACGCCGGGAAAGATCTGTTTCAGGCGTCGATCTTTCCAATTCCTCCAAATTCAGACAAAAAGCTTGAACTGACCTACACCGAAATACTAAAAGCTGAATCGGGCACGGTTGCATATCGCTATCCACTCGGGACTGGAAGCAATATCTGGGCACGAACGCAGCCGCTCCACCTGGAAAACGCAGGTCCAACGTCAAGTGTCAGAAGAAGATCGCCGCAGCAATTCGGCACGGTTTCGGGGACGATCGAGATCGCGGGACGCGAGGCATTGAGAAATATCTATTCACCGACACATCAGATCGACACCAAGATGAAAGGCGAGTCCACCGCGCGTATTTCGTTCGAGACGAGGAACAACGATACCGATTTTCAGCTGTTTTACGGCTTGTCAAACAACGATTTTGGGATGTCGCTTATCACCTATCGCGAGCCGGGCAAGGACGGCTATTTCCTGCTGATGCTTTCGCCCAAGGACGATGTTTCTGAAAGAGAATTGGTTAACAAGGACATTGTTTTTGTGCTGGATACATCGGGCTCTATGGCAGAAGAGGGCAAGATCCAAAAGGCACGAAAGGCATTGTTATTTGGCGTCAAAACGCTGCGTGAGGGCGACAGGTTTAACATAATGAATTTTGCCGGTGAAGAACATTTAATGGAACCCGGTCTTATCGCGGCCAACGCCGAAGGCAAGAAGCGCGGCGAAGAATATATCAGTAAACTTCAACCAACCGGCGGCACGAATATAAACGATTCGCTGATTGCCGCAGTAAAGCAGTTTGAAAAGAACGACCGGCCAAAGATGCTCATTTTTATGACTGATGGACTTCCCACGGTCGGTGAAACAAACACCGAAAAGATAATTTCAAATCTGAAATCTCAAAAAAATATTGGCGTTCGTATTTTTCCGTTCGGTTTCGGTTATGACGTCAATACGACATTGCTCGATCGGCTCGGGTCGGAAAATTCAGGCATTTCGGAATATGTTCAACCAAAAGAAGATCTCGAAATCAAAGTCTCCAATTTTTTCCAGCGTGTCAGTTCGCCGGTTCTCGCGGATCTCGAACTAGATTTCGGTCCGGTGCTGACCGAATACACATATCCGCGTAAGATCACCGACCTTTTCCGCGGAATGCAGATGACGATCATCGGGCGTTACAAGAATAATAATGACCTTAAGGACATTACACTGCGGCTGACTGGCAAGGCCGGCAAGGAATCGCGGATATTCAGTTACCCAAATATCGATTTCCCGGTCCGTTCCGATACGAACGATTTTCTTCCACGTCTTTGGGCCAGCCGCCGAGT
>JBKJJR010000092.1:0-4064 GCA_046597835.1 Pyrinomonadaceae bacterium | reverse complement strand
ACGGGGGCTGCATTTTCACATATTGCGATTGGTGATCCTGTCGTTGAATTAGTTCCGTCGCTGTTGTTACTGACCCTGACTGTCGTTTCGTGGTATTTTAGGCCTGAAAGCAGAAGGATCGTTTCAGGGGATCAATAATAAATAGTATGAAAAAGGAATTGTTACCGGAACAACGCATAGAACTGCTCGACGAATTGAAAGAGCGGTTTGAGAAAAACATGAGCCGCCACAAAGGCATCACTTGGGCCGACGTTAAAGCGAGGCTTGAAGCCGATGTTGCAAAACTATGGTCACTCGCGGAAATGGAAAGAACCGGCGGTGAACCGGATGTCGTCGCGTTTGATAAGAAGACGGGCGAATACGTTTTTTATGATTGTTCGCCTGAAAGTCCAAAGGGGCGGCGGAGTACATGTTTCGACCGCGCAGCGTGGGAGTCGCGAAAGGAGCACAAACCCGAAAGCGACGCAGCCAGCGTGGCGGCTGCGATCGGGGTCGAGCTTCTAACAGAAGAAGAATATCGGGAGCTGCAAAAACTTGGGGAGTTTGATATGAAAACGTCGAGCTGGGTGAAAACGCCCGCTGATGTCAGAGATCTGGGCGGCGCCCTATTCTGCGACCGCCGCTTTGGCCGCGTCTTCACCTATCACAACGGTGCCGAGTCTTACTACGGAGCACGCGGCTTCCGCGGCTCACTGCGGGTTTGATTCGCACTCAACCCTCATTACGCCTTATACTAAGCCCATGGGATCTGACATGAAGGCGGAGAAGCGTGGCGATGAAGTGCCTGCATGGCTGCGGCGATGGTTCGTCCTGCATTTCGCGGTAGATATGCTCGTCGCGGTGCCGTTATTCTTCGTGCCGAGAGAAGCCCTGTCGCTGCTTGGCTGGATGTCGGTCGATCCGCTCGCGGCACGCGTCACCGCCGCCGCTTTCTTTGCGATCGGCCTCGAATCGCTTTTTGGCCGCGACGAGGGGCGCGAGAAATATCTCGGGATGCTTCGGCTAAAGCTGGTCTGGTCCGCGTTCGCCACCATCGGTCTCGCATGGGGAACGTTCGAGGGGGCCCTTCGCAACCCACTGCTTGGATGGCCCCTCGTCGCCGTCTTCGCCGCCTTTCACGTGCTCTGGTGGTACTGGCTCCGTCGCATACGAAAGACAGAAGCTACAGGCTATCGGTCTTAACCGCGGCGAGCTGCCTCGATCGCGGCGATGTCGATCTTTTTCATCGTCATCATCGCGTCGAAAACGCGTTTGGCAACGGCGGGGTCCGGGTCGGTGTAGCCTTCGGTGAGAGCGATCGGAGTGATCTGCCACGAGATTCCCCATTTGTCCCTGCACCAGCCGCACATGCTCTCTTCGCCGCTGTTCCCGACGATCGCGTCCCAGTAGCGGTCAGTCTCTTCCTGATCCTCGGTCGCTACCACGAACGAAAACGATTCGTTGTGTTTGAACTCCGGCCCGCCGTTGAGGCCGAGGCAGGGAATGCCCATCACCGTGAAGTCGACCGTTATAATATCGCCCTCCTTTCCGGACGGATAGTCGCTCGGCGCCGGGTGAACGGCGTCAAGGTGCGAATCGGGAAATGTTTCCGCATAAAATCGCGCCGCTTCCTCAGCGTCGCCGTCATACCAAAGACAGATCGTGTTTTTTGCTTGCGTCATAATTTAGTTCTCTTGTTTTCAGATTTTGCGTCCCAGAGATTTATGAATCTTGAATGCAGTCGTTGACGCTCCCGGTTCCGGCGCGCGTCCCAGAATCTCTTTTCGGCAGAAGCAAATAGGAACCCAGTCGGTCCGCTCCCGGTTCCGGCACGAGCGTCCCTGAGATGTTTGTTCTGTGTCACACCGTGACACAATGCGCGTCCCAGAGATATTTCACCACAAAACGCACAGAGAACAAAAAATAAGATCAGGCGATGTTCTCATATGCGCGTCCCAGAGATTTTTTCACCACAAAGACACAAAGAACACAAAGGGAAAATTTGATGAGTTGGTGATCTCCTCTGCGCGTCCCAGGGTCTGAAAGCCACAAATGGGGTTGCGTCGGGAGAATCCCGACGAGGGTGGCCGCACAGGTTTGCGTCCCTGAAAGGGATAAACGATCTCGCGAACCTGGGCAGCAAATTTGCCCCCGCAGCTTATGACCATGTTTTTCCGTTGGGATTCTCCCAATGCTATTGCGTTTGTCCATTTAAGGGACTTTTCCAAAATGCGGCAAGCGCGTCCCAAAGGTTTCCTCACGCTTTGCGTCCAAAAATAAGTTTTCAAATATCTTTTACGCCGCCGCGTTGCGGCTCAAATCATTTATCTCGCCCTCCTGCGGTGCCGCCGCAGGCTGGAGTACGACGCACCTTTGGTGCTTCAGAATACAAGGTGAACCGCGTCCCTGGTTCGATGAAGAGTTGGCCGTGGTATTGCTTCCGTTTGCGCTGGCCGCCAAAAGTCGCGTCTGTTTCGCTCTCCGCAATTCGGCATCGAGGACCTGATAGACGGCGCGTCCCAGAGGCGAGAGTGCATAGTACCGTGCCACCCCATTTTGCCGATCGTCGGGCAGATCGTAGAAGGCAGTTGGTTCGGTTTCCGGGCGGTCGTTCCGATCTATGGTCACCGGCGGGGCGAGGTCCGGGCCGAAGCGGCCCTCGTTCCATACCGAACAGACGAATTCGACAAAGCGGGCCCGTTCGTCGAACGCGATCTCGGAGCGGTTGATGAAGAATTGCGGTTGGCGGTCGATGGTAGGGACAGCGTTGGTGCGGCTGGTGCGGTTCTTGTACATAGCCTCAACTTAGCATCGACACCCGCATAGCGAAATACTAACTTTCGCGATACGGCGTGGTTTTCTCGATTTAGCTTAACTTTCTCGAAAAGGCTTGATGTTCCCGAAATGACCGAACTTTCGCGGTTTGGCGTGGTTTTCCTAGTCCCAATCCTTTTTGAGCATCAACTGTTCGATCCTGTATGCGTGGAGCATCTCGTGGACGAACAGGTGGCGGAACATGATAAACACGGAATAATGATCGAAGGCTTCGTGCACGGCGGTTTTGTGCCACTCGTCGGGCGAGAGTTTCTTTAGTCGTTCAACGAGCGTGGCCCGTTCGCGGACATACCTCTCGAGACTTTCGTCCAGATCAACGTCGAGCATCGCGCCTGCCTCATCCTCGGCGGAATTCTCTATCGCCTCAATGTGCGGTTCCGGCGTGGACAAGATCAGATCGAGCCGCGCCCGAAACGATGCGTCAGACTGCGACAGGTGAATGGCATTCTCGTAAGCCGACCATTTCTCCGGGCTCGGGCGCCGCTTCAGGATATGCGGCGGCACTTCGCGGATCAGAGGAATGATAACCCCTGGTGCAGTCTCCAACGCAGATATCAGGATGGATGTATTGCTAATGGGCTTAGATCCGGCTTTCATTCTTCTTCAACGCTCAATTTCAGACCGGGAGCTTCTTTCTCGATGTATATCTTTTTCTCAATTTCAGGATAAGCCAAATAAGGAAGCCTAGAATTAATCCCGCGACGAATCCAACCGCAAGCCGTAGATACCCATCGATCGAGTACGCACCTAAATGGCGGGCGGTGATCTGCCATTGGCCGTCGCGCCGCTGCCAGATGTCAGTCATTTGAGCGTTCGAAATAAGCGGAAAAGGAACTTTGCCGCCCGAGGCTTTGAAATCAAACAACGATGTGACCACTGCTGTATTGCCATAGACGTTGACCCTGACATTACTAAATTTTGGGTTTTGCCAATCGATCGAGATACAGTTGCCGATCCACTCTGCGCGCCTAGTTTCGGCAAGATCACCGGGACTGGTGACAAAAAAATCTTCCGCTACCAACTTTTCAATTGTCGCCTTATCTTTGCGTTCGACTGCATCCATTAATTGTACGGAAAGATTGGTAAGGGTGGACTGTTCCACATCGTTTGGCACGGAGACGGGCGATTCCTGCGCGCAAATACGAAGTGCGCACAGTAAAAATATTAGAATCCGGGACGTTGATAGAAAAGAGCGGGGTATGGTTCAAGGTCCTCCAAAATTAGGATGTGTCTCTCCAGTACTGCGGCAT
>JBKJJR010000344.1:0-3361 GCA_046597835.1 Pyrinomonadaceae bacterium | reverse complement strand
AAAACCGGGCGAAGTTTCGCTCTCGCATCTTGGTGTTTTGTTTCTGGACGAGTTGCCGGAATTCGACCGCAGCGTGCTCGAAGTTTTGCGTCAGCCGATGGAAGATAAAACCGTGACAATCTCGCGGGCGGCGACTTCGTTGACGTTTCCGGCGAATTTCACGCTTGTTGCTTCGATGAATCCGTGCCCTTGTGGTTATTTCGGATCGAGTCGCGAATGTAAATGTTCGCCGATGCAGATACAGCGTTATGTCGGCAAGATCTCCGGGCCACTAATGGACCGGATCGATATTCACATCGATGTTCCGGCGGTAAAGTTCACCGAGCTACGAGGAAAAGGTGTGCCGGAGGGCGACAGTTCAGCTGTAATCCGCGAGCGGGTAGTGCGGGCACGCAATGTTCAGCTTGAGAGATTTGCCGGCGAGTGTTTTTCCAATTCGGCGATGTCGCCGAAACAGATCCGCACTTTTTGTGCTCTAGATGATCAAAGCGAAGAACTCCTCGAAAAAGCAATGCAGCGGCAGGGCTTGTCGGCCCGTGCTCACGACCGCATCTTAAAAGTCTCGCGCACGATCGCTGACCTCGATGGCAGTGAGAATATTCAACCGACCCACATCAGCGAAGCGATAAATTACCGCTCACTCGACCGCAATTATTGGACATGAGCGAAAATCTAACAGGTTTTGACAAGATCCCGCAGACGATCCCGCATTACTGCTTCGAATCGTTTCGACGGCATAACAAGCGCGATGCACTCGCCTTTAAGATCGACGACACATGGAATTGCCTTAACGGCCTTGAGGTGATCGAACGTGTCAAATGCGTCGCGATGGGCCTCGCCAAGTTGGGCGTAAAGGCAGGCGACCGTGTTGCGATCATCTCGGAAAATCGGCCGGAATGGTCGCTTGTTGATCTTGCGATACTTTCGCTGCGGGCCGTCAACGTGCCGATCTACACGACGCAGGCGGTCGAGCAGATCAGATTTATTCTCGAAAATTCCGGCGCCCGGATGTTGTTTATATCCGGCAAAAAACTTTGGAAACATGCCGAACCGGCGCTCGAAGGTCTTGAGCTGGTCGAAAGGTTGATCTTTTTCGATCGCGAAGGGATGCCCGACGGCAACACCCGAGCGATCGCGTTGGATGATCTTGAGCGCCGCGGTGTGGAATATTCGAACAACGATGCAGGAGCATTTGATCGGTCGCTGGCGAGGATCGAGTCCGGCGATCTCGCGACGATCATCTACACATCGGGAACGACCGGCGAACCGAAGGGCGTGATGTTGACCCACGAGAATTTCGTCTCGAACATCGTCACCATCTCAAAAGGTTTGCCGATTAAACCCTCCGACCGCAGCCTTTCGGTCTTGCCGCTTTCGCATATTTTTGAGCGCACGGTTTTTTATGTGCTCTGCTCGAACGGCGTCTCGATATATTACTGCTCGTCGTTCGATCAGCTTGCCTCGCACCTGAAAGAGGTCCGGCCGACTATAATGACCGCAGTGCCGCGCCTTTTTGAGCAGGTCTATCACAAGATCGTCAAAAAAGGGAAGTCGGCCGGCGGTTGGAAAACGCGGCTTTTCGAATGGGCTCTAGTCGTGGGGCAGGACTATTGGGAAGCAAAGGACAAACGCCTTTCGACCTCACCCTCTTTGAAGGCCAAGCATGCCCTCGCCAATCGTCTCGTCTTTTCAAAATGGCGTGACGGCGTTGGGGGCAGCTTGCGGTTTTTCGTTTCCGGCGGAGCACCACTCTCAAAAAAGCTCGGTTACGCATTCGGGGCCGCCGGAATTCCGATCTTGCAGGGCTACGGCATGACCGAGGCGTGTGTCACCTGCGCAAACCGTCCCGGCGACAACAAGGTCGGCTCGATCGGCACACCATTTGACGGCATCGAGATGAAGATCGCGGAAAAGGATAGCGAAGTTCTCATTCGCGGCAGAAACCTGATGACGGGTTATTATGACAATCCCGAAGCGACGGCACTTGCTATCGATACTGAGGGCTTTTATCACACGGGCGATGTCGGTTATCAGGACACGGACGGCCATTTTTATATTACCGACCGGCTGAAGGATCTTTTTAAATTGTCGAACGGCAAGTATGTCGCCCCGCTTCAGGTCGAGAGCTTGTTGAAGCAAAGCCCGCTTGTCTCACAGGCCGTTGTTGTCGGCTCGGGCCGCAAACAGGTTGGCGCTTTGATCGTCCCAGACTGGGAGGCCTTGAAAGAAGAGATGAAGGCCGAAGGCGTATCGGTCGAAGGCACACGCGAAGAGCTTTGCGAACACCAGCAATTCATCAAACGCGTCCAGCGCGACGCCGTTGATCTGACCCGCGAGCTAAGCGACTACGAACGCGTCAAACGCGTCCATCTAATACCGCGCGAATTCTCGATCGACAAAGGAGAAATGACGCCCACGCTCAAGATCAAACGCAGCGTAATCGACGAAAAATACGAGGAAGCGATAGACGAGATCTGCGGCAGTTGATCCGGTTACTTCTCATCGCACTATATCATTTATTTCTACCCGCCAAGGCGGGTTTTTGCGATTTTCGCCGGCGTTAAAGAGGCAAATTTTGTTGCCGTTGGGGTCTTTCAGGTAAGCTTGTCGCCAGAGCCACGGGCGATCGGTTGGCGGTTCGGTGAATTCGATCCCTTTTGCGGTAAGCCGTTCGTATTCGACGTCGAGATCGGCACAGTCAAAAAACAGAACAACGTTATTCAAAGACTCAACCGGCGTCAGTTCGACAAATTCGTGTACTGACAAAGTCGCATCACCGTCAGGACATTCGAGACGGGCGTAGCGTGGAAGCGAATCGACTATGCGGCGCAGGCCGAGCTTTTCAAAAAACTCGACGGTTTCAATCGTCTTGTCCGAATATATCGTGACTTGGTTAAGGTTCATCTATCGGCTGAGCAACTTTAATGTCTTCGCGGCGTCCGCGACGAATTTGCTGTCGGGATATTTATCAACAACTTCGGAAAGATAGGCAATTGCGTCGGCCTTTAGTTTTTCTGGAGCAAATTTATCCTTTTCCTTTTCCAGCTTCAGATCGACCTTTTGTTTGCCTTTATTCCCGGAAAGGAAGTAGCTGCTCATCCCGGCGAGATAGAGGAATTCGTCAATCTTTGAAAACTCGGGATACGCGGCATAGGTCTCTTCAAAACGCATCAGCACGCCTTTGTATGCTTTCTTTAGTTTGAATGCATTCCAGGCGACGTCGAGGTTATGCTTCGCATCCGCTTCCATAACCGGATCGCGGTCGATGGCAGGCGTGACGTTGCGCTGCGCCAAGGCAGAACCGCCGAAGACGGTGATGGCCGTCAGAGCAAATAATAAGATCAGCAACTTTTCTTTCATA
>JBKJJR010000045.1:0-3236 GCA_046597835.1 Pyrinomonadaceae bacterium | reverse complement strand
ATCGAGGCCTGCCTGAACCGCATTTCCGTCGGTCCAACCGTTGCCGCTGTTTACGTTGTCGGTCATCCAGCCTAAATTATTAAATGACAATGTGCCTTCGTTTCCGATAAGCGTTACGTCTGAACGGTTTTGGAAAACGCCCTGCGTTCCAAGGTTTGGTGCTAGTGGGCCAGGCGTAATCGGCTGTGGGCTGTCGAGCGATTTGACCATACTCGTGTTGTTTGCATATACATTGTATGTCGCGGGCTGTGTCTGGTCTTCTGAAATATTCTTGCGCCAGAACATCGTGCCGTCGCGGGCATCAACGATAACATAGTAGGCGTTTGTCGGCTTCCAGATCAGGACACGCCACGCGGGAACGGCTACGCCGGGCTCGGTCGGGAAATACATTTTCTCGGCAGTAATGTCCCAATCGCCGCCACCCCCGAATTTGATCATGTTGCTGGTCGATGCGGACTCATTTGGAAGGGCGTCGTTGTTCTTGAGCCTGTAATTAGCAAGCGGAGCGGCGAAACGAACGGCGGCGATGGGATCGCCGAAATCTGTTGAAACGCGATCGTAATCAAGGCCCGGTGCAATGTTGTTGATCACGCGAATAAGCTCGCCAGATCTAGTGAAGCCCGCCTTGACGCTGCCGCGGAATACCGGTATGCCGTGAATATACTGCTCAAGCTCAACCCACGAAAGGTTGCCGTCCGGGTTTGTGTAATCTGCAAAAACTTTTAAGGCGTCGATCTGCTGCTCGGTCGCGCCGACCAACGAATTGTTACTCTTTAGAAAGTTGATCAAAACGCCGGCGTGTTTTCGGCCCGCGGTCCGCGACGGTGCCGTGAGGAATGCTCTTCCCTGTGCAACGTCGGTCCCGATCACCTCGGGTATGCGGATGTCCTGGTTGTATTCGACCTTTAGCGTTGGGATGCGGGTCTTGAGATCGTTCTCGCCGCGCACGAACTCATCGCGCACGTTTGCCACCGCCGAAGCATCTTTGCCGGACGCTTGCCGATAGCCGACAAGAAGATCTTCAATTCTATTGTCCCCTTGTTCGCGTATGTCGTAATTGGGAAACGCGTCCTCATCGCTCACTGTCTTTTGGATAAGCCCGTTGCTTTTTCCGGAGGACGCTTTGGTCCCATATTGATATGGCACAACGATGATCGCTGTCAACAAACCCAACACAAACAAACACAAAAAAAGGCTCCGCCGAGCTTCTGCTTTAGATCGTTTCAACATTAAAAATAGGACCTCCAAAAGGTATTAGAACTGGATTAGAATCGCCTTGCGACTTGCCGCCAAATCAAAAAAATAGCCAGATCTGGAATCCATCGCTGACCGAAGCCGCATAGGGTGCCAATGCCTGTCCCGCTATCATTTGGCACGAGGGCGATCAACGATAATTCAAAAAAGGCTGATCAGAATTGAACAGTATTCTATTGTTTTATAACAGTTTTACCAACAGCCGTCAATCAAACGTGACCCATTAACTACGCAAATTCGCGGCTTTTGGTTTTTCCTGCCGTGAAAAACAAAAAAAGCGGCCCGAAGGCCGCCTTAATGGTTAAATACCAGACCTCAGCTATTCCTGCGGATTAGCAATGAAGTCGGCGTCAATGACGTTGTCAATGAGGCTTATCACGCGGCTTGGCGTAGTGAACGTGTAACGCTGCGAATTGATGGTTACAACATAAGTTTCGCCGGTCGAAAGGCCATCGAACGTGAAGTAACCAAACGAACCCGTCGTCGCAACGATCGGCTCGGTAAGCGCGTTGCCCATGATCACAACGTTCGCATTGCGTATGCCGCGTCCGTCCGACGTTACTACGCGCCCTGAGATCGAGGCATTTGCCGCCGTCGCCCCCAGGAACTCAAGTCCCCATCCGCCATTCACGCAGGCCGTGATAGCGTTTGTCAAAGCCCCTGCGTCATCGCGCATATAGAGACTCCAGGTGCCATTCGAGTTGGTCGTACCGAAGTTGCCTAGCAACGTTTGCGTCAGCGTGCCGCCAACCGTGCTTCCCGGCTCGTTATACGGTGCCGGTGGTGCCGGGGCCAGGAAACTGCCCTGCCCGGGCTCCCAGCTAGTCGGCTCGAACACACCCGTCGTCAGTGGACCGCCGTTCGGTACTACCTGGCCGGCCGCGTCGCTGAAGGTCAGCGTCACCGGATTCGTCAGATCTAGCACACCACCGGCGTCAGCCAAAAGAATGAATTTCTGGCCGCCCGGTCCGACAAGCAGGAAGTCCATGCTGTCCGGTATCGTGCTAGTCACGTCAAACAATGTGACGCGAATCGAGCCGATCGAAGCGGGGCCGTTGGCAACGGTGATCGTTGCGGGATATGGAGCTGCCGTACCGCCAAAGGTCGTGCAGATCGTGCCCGTCGAACGAAAAGCGCTCGCCGTGTCGATGATGCTGAGCACCGCCGTCGCGGGCGAACCCACGCTCGCTCCGGTCAACGTAAGATTGACCGTCTGGGTCGGTTCGGTGAGCGTGTCGCTACAGAGCTGCACGCTGACCGTCTTAGACGTTTCGCCGGCATTGAACGTCACCGACTGTGTGACGCTGATGTAATCGATTCCTGAGGTGCATGATGCGCCGCCCGTTGCCGTGCCGTTGGACGTGGCGAAGTTCACCGTCGTAGCTCCCGTCGTGTTACCGGTTCGCGTCACGGTGATTGCAGCCGTCTGCGACTCATCTTCGCTGTAGGTTGCCGAGCCGAACTGGACTGATGTCGCCGGCGGAGTGCCGCCGGATGTCGGCGTTGCTGTCGCCGTCGCCGTCGGGGTTCCGGTGCTGCAACCTGATTCGGAGTTAAATAAGAGCGAGAAACGTCGCATCGAACCCGTGTCGATGCCGGCGTTGTCGCTGACGTTCAGCACCCAGGTGCCGTTCGCGTTCTCTCCGTCGAGGAGCGAAAGCATTCCCGTTGTTTCAGGCGTGAAGTTGCCCGACTGCGGTGAGCCCGTGACACTCGTTAGTGTCGAGATGTTCGGGAAGCCGCCCTCGTCATTGAGATTCGACAGGCAGATGTTCTCGCGTGTTCCACCGCGCCTTGCCTGGAACGAGACCGTCGGCGAACCGTCTGGCGGGGTTAACTTAAACGTCAGATCGCCGATGAATGTATGATCCACCGCCGCGTTAGCGTTGCCGAGCGTCGCATCACAAGCTCCGGCTGTATCGAACCGGAAGTTGAGGTCGGCCACCGACCCGACTCCGCTCACCGGCAGATTGATATTAACG
>JBKJJR010000335.1:0-7375 GCA_046597835.1 Pyrinomonadaceae bacterium | reverse complement strand
TCCGGTGCCGGTGTAAGGCTCGCTTTGTCAGTGACAAATTCGACGCCGAGCATCATACCCATGCCGCGAACGTCTCCGATACAATCGTATTTTTCCGCAAGCTTTCTAAGACCGGCTTCGAGATACGCACCAACGTCATGCGAATTATCGACGAGACCGCCTTCGAGCAATTCAATGGTTTTTAGAGCGGCGGTCAACGCGACGGGATTGCCGCCGAAGGTAGAGGCATGTGCTCCCTTGTGCCAATCCATAATGTCTGCCCGTGCGATGCAGGCACCGATCGGCATTCCGGAGCCGAGGCCTTTCGCGAGACACATGATGTCGGCTTTTACGCCGGGATAATGGTCGAGGGCGAACATCTTGCCCGTGCGTCCCATGCCGGATTGGACCTCGTCTATGATGAGCATGATTCCGTGCTCATCACAGATGCGTCGCAATTCTTTTACAAATGCGGTAGGCGCAGGAATGTAGCCGCCTTCACCCTGAACGACTTCGAGGACGATGCCGGCGACCTCTTCGGGCGGCGTGGTGGTTTGGAACAGACGCTTTTCGATCCACTTAATTACGTCGCGTGTGATCGTGGCTTCGTCAGTTGGCATATCGGTCGCGAAATGGCGGAATTTGTTTGGATATGGAATATGGACAACATCCAGAGCCTGTCGCATAAAGCCTGACCGCTGAGCTTTTTTGGAGGAAGTCAGACTCAAAGCTCCCAGCGTTCTGCCGTGGAATGAGCCGAAGAACGAGATGAATTTCTGTCGCCGAGTGTGATACATCGCGACCTTTAACGCAGTTTCGATGGCTTCGGCGCCGCTGTTGCCAAAATGCGTTCTTGTGGGGCCGTCGATCGGACAAATTTCTTCCAGTTTCTTGCCCAGCTCCGGCATGTGCCGGTAAAAATAATCAGTGCCGCAGAAATGGACAAATTCGTTTGCCTGCTTCGTGATGGCCGCGACTATCTCTGGGTGGCAATGGCCGGTCGCGCATACGGCGACGCCCGCGTTGCAGTCGAGAAAGGTGTTGCCGTCGGGGTCCTCAACCCAAACGCCGTAAGCTCGCTCGACAACCAGTTTGTAATCCGGTCGCGGATAGCTCGGCGTAACATAACGCGAATCGGCGTCAATAATTTCGCGGGACTTCGGTCCCGGCAACTCTGTTTTGATAGACGGTCGTTGTAATTCCTGTGTCGGTGTCATGATTTTTTCTCCTTATGTTTAGAGTGCGCGATTTATTCGCGTAGTAATGGAATTGGAAGCAAGCCACAAGCTTGCACTCTTAACGAAGAAAAAATTAGTCACCGGCGAAGAGATTCGCTCGCTGCTTCATGGGACGGAGTTTTGAGATGCAACGCGAAGTCATAGGAATTGATGCCGTTAATATAGCAGAAAGTGAGTCGAGTTTCAAAAATTTAATCGGACGTGAAACAATATAGTCATGAAAGGTTCCCCAAAATTCACAAATCGCCTTATAAATGAGACCAGTCCGTACCTGCTACAACACGCTCACAACCCAGTAGATTGGTATGCGTGGGGTGATGAGGCGTTTGAGCGGGCGAGGGCAGAGGACAAGCCTGTGCTGGTGAGCATCGGCTATTCGGCATGTCATTGGTGTCATGTAATGGAGCACGAGTCGTTTGAAAACGAGGCGACAGCGGCGTTGCAGAATGAGCATTTCGTCAACATCAAGGTCGATATGGAAGAACGGCCCGATGTGGATCAGATCTATATGAATTTCGTTCAACTGACAACCGGACGCGGCGGATGGCCGATGAATGTTTTTCTTACGCCGGACAAGCGGCCTTTTTTTGGCGGCACATATTTTCCACCGTCACCCCGGTATGGAATGGCAAGTTGGCAGCAGATCTTGACCAGTATTGCCGAGGCGTACAAGAACAAACGCGACGAACTAGAACATTCGGCAAACGAGATCGTTGGCGAGTTGCGGCGGCTGAGCATTGTCGATGCTGGAGCCGGCGGCCTTTCAACTGATCTTCTTGACCAAGCGTTCTCGAGTTTCTCTCGGACATTCGACACGGTGAACGGCGGTTTCGGCGGAGCGCCGAAATTTCCGCCGGCGATGTCGCTGGAATTTTTACTTCGATATCATCATCGTACGGGCGACGAAAAAGCGCTGTCAATGGTGACGTACACACTCGACAAGATGGCCCGAGGCGGACTGTATGATCAGCTTGGCGGCGGCTTTCATCGGTACGCGGTCGATGCGGTCTGGCTCGTGCCGCATTTTGAAAAGATGCTTTACGACAATGCTCAACTGATCCGAATTTATCTGCACGCGTATCAAGTAACCGGCGACGAGTTTTATAAGCGGATCGCGTTCGAGACTCTCGAATATGCCCGACGCGAAATGCTCGACGGATCAGGCGGGTTTTATTCATCACAGGACGCCGACAGCGAAGGCGACGAGGGCAAATTCTTTGTCTGGACGCTGGAAGAAGTTGTGGAAGTTTTAGGTGAGAAATATGCTAGCAAATTTTGTGCGTATTTTGACGTAACGTCGAATGGAAACTTTGAAGGGAAGTGCATTCTGAACATTAAGAACCCCGTTGCGGCATTAGAAGACGCTCTCGGTTCCGACAGTTTCGCTGATGCCCGTTCCCAGCTATTTGCCGTGCGCGAAAGGCGGATCAAACCTCATCGTGATGAAAAGGTGTTGACCGCCTGGAACGGCCTGATGCTTGCGGCATTTGCTGATGCTGCCGCTGTGCTTGCTAACGACGACTATCTGGAAATTGCGAAAGGTAATGCTGACTTTATTTTGACACAGTTACAGAAAGACGGACGGCTCTTGCGGACTTGGAAGGACGGCACTGCAAAGTTGAATGGCTACATCGAGGACTATGCAAACGTTGCAGACGGATTGATCGTTCTGTATCAGGTTACAGGCGAGGTCAGGTATCTGGTCGAGGCGACGCGTCTTGCCGACCTGATGGTCACGGAATTTTGGGACAACGATAGCGGCGGCTTCTTTTTTACAGCGAACGATCACGAAACGCTCATAGTTCGCAACAAGGATTTCAACGACAACGCGACGCCGTCAGGGAATTCCGTTGCGGCGGATGTTTTGCTGAGGCTCGCGAAACTAACCGGCGACGAAAAATATGAGCGCTTTGCGGTCACCGTATTGCGGCTCGTGGCATCGCAACTTCGGCGCTACCCGCAGGGTTTTGGGCGAGCATTATCTGCGATGGAATTTCATTTGGGAACAACAAAAGAGATCGCAGTAATTGGCGAAAAGGGCAATGAGTTGGAGCATGAGATCATTAAAAAATATTTACCGGATGCAGTTCTCATATTGTCGTCAGACGCTCAAGCGGATTCAGCGGTCATTCCACTTTTGAAAGATCGCAAAATGATCGACGGAAAACCCACGGCATATATTTGCGAGAATTTCGTTTGCATAAGGCCCTCGACCGCCGCGGCCGAGGTCCTTGATGCACTTCGCTAAAAAAGCATCTCGTCCGAAAACGAGATGCTTTTGTCCATCAAACTATAAGAAATCTTAATTACTTCTTCATCGTGTTTGCCGGCGACATTGCAGTTGCAGGCTTCATCGAATTTGCTGGTGCCATGTTCGATGCCGGCTTGATGCTGTTCGCCACGTTAGCCATCTGATTGGCAGCAACCTGTGCGGTGTTAGCAGCGACGTTAGCGGCACTCTGGACCGCGGGAGGAACGTTGGCTACTACGACCGGTTTATTTGCCGGTGCATTGTTTGCCGGAGCATCGCCGCAAGCCATACCAAGTGCGCTCAAACCAAGAACTGTTGAAAGTACGATTACTTTTGTCATTTTATTTATCAAACTCCTATCTTTATCTCAAAGAATAAATTACTAATTACTATCATTCGACTGATCGGACACAGCCGTTTTTGCCCTGAACTCTTTCTTTTTCACGGCATACGACAATATATTGATTTATAGTGTATTAGTCAACCCTTATTTTGATATAGTTTCGCTATTTTTGAATAATTTATGACACCTACCGTGCGGTTTCGAAGCCCTGTCCCGTGAGAATCCTATATTTATTGGCTATTTAGCACAACTCGTCCTTTTATAAAGGTAAAATCGCGCCCGAAATAAGTTGAAATAATTTATGATAATCAATCTTATCTGTAACAAAGTTTCGGTCTAATTGACGAAAGAATGATGTTTGCTGAAGCATAAAATTGTTAACTAAACACTTGGAATAAACTCGGTTCCGACTTAAACTCTCTATGCCGAATCGCAATTACAACAACTCTGAATATTATGAAACGATGCCCTGAATGCAGTCGGGATTATTACGACGAGACGATGTTATTTTGTCTCGATGACGGAAATGCACTTCTCGAAGGCCCGGCGTCCGTTGATGAACCGGCGACCGCGATCCTGTCAGAACCGGGAGCGATCGCGACTGGGTTCTCAGCGAGTGAATCGCCAACCCACGCTCAGATCCATACCCCCGACCAAACCGCAATTCTATCTGCCGGTATCCGCGACTCAGGAAAACGGGGCTTCGACAAACGGTTATTAGGCGTTCCAATTTTGCTTGCGGTAATTCTGCTGGTGGGATACTTCGGTTATCGCTACATAAAACCTGGCGGCACTTCCGGGCAGATCAATTCGATCGCAGTGCTGCCGTTTCAAAATAAGAGCATTGATGCTGACTCCGAATACCTCTCAGACGGATTGGCTGAATCGTTGATCTACCGACTTTCGCAAATACCCGACTTCAAGGTCAGTCCACGCAGCTCGGTCTTTCGTTATAAAGGCCAGGATGTTGATGCTGAAAAGGTAGGAGCCGAACTGGGCGTCGATGCGGTTATGTCCGGGAGAATGGTACAGCGAGGCGACAATCTCACGATCAGCGTCGATCTGGTTGACGTCCGAAACAAGAGAACGCTTTGGGGCGAGCAGTTCGAGAGAAAAATGTCCGACCTGCTTGCCACCCAGCGCGAGATCGCCGCGGCCATCACCCAAAAACTGCAATTGAAGCTTTCCGGCGACGATTCCAAAGGCATGACCAAACGGTACACAGACAATAACGAGGCCTATCAGGCGTATCTGAAGGGACGTTATTACTGGAACAGGCGCACGGCGGAAAATCTCAGAAAAGCAATCGAGCAATTCAAGATAGCGACCGACACGGACCCAAATTTCGCGCTTGCTTTCACCGGTCTCGCTGATTGCTACGTTCTCCTGCCGGAATACGCCGGAGTTCCGACCAGTGAAACAATTCCCCAGGCGAAGGTTTTTGCGATGCGTGCGGTTGCAATTGACGACCAGTTAGGTGAACCACACGCATCGCTTGGACAGGCAAATTTGATCTCGTGGCAATGGGCGGAGTCCGAACGTGAAGCGAAACGGGCCATAGAGTTAAGTCCAAATTACGCAACCGCCTACCACTGGTATTCTCATACTCTTAGAGCTCTGGGAAAATTTGATGAAGCCGCTGTGATAATAAAGCGGGGGCATGAACTTGACCCGCTCTCAAGTATCATCAGCGTCAATTTGTCCGAGATCCTTCTGCTCCAGAACGATCCGAATGCGAGCATTAAAAACACTCTGAAAATACTTGAACTCGATCCAAATTTTACGGAAGCCTATAGAAGTTTGGGACAATCATATTTAAAATTGGGACGCAATGCCGAAGCCATCACAAGTTTGGAAAAGGCTGTCGAACTTAGCAACAGAGCCGGAACTGCAATTATGACTTTAGGTTACGCCTATGGCGTTGCGGGAAAACGCGCGGAGGCAGCCGCCATCGCCAAAGAACTAGAGGAAAAGTATGCGAGAAAAGAGACAGTTGCAATGTATGTCGCCGGCGTCTATTCGGGGCTGGGTGACAAAGACAAGGCATTTGAATGGCTGGAAAAAGCCTTTCAGAACAAAGAGGATCTAGGATTCACCAGATGGCGAATCCATTATGGACCCCTTCGCGACGACCCTCGTTTCAAGGATCTGCTGAAACGAATGAATTTGCCGGAATGATAATAACTGGTCACATGACTGGTCATTATGGTATGGTTGAAGCATGAAAAACAACATCAAGACGATCAGCGCGAGTGAGTTCAAAGCGAAATGTTTGCAGATCTTTGACACTCTGGACGTTAATGGAATAGTTATCAAAAAGCGAGGTAAGCCGATCGCAAAGGTGACCCCGATAAGAACGGATGATTTTGAGATAATCGGTTGCCTCGAAGGGGAGATCCAAATACACGGCGACATTATGTCAACGGGGATCAAATGGGATGCTGAATCTTGACACAAACATACTCTTGGCCACATTCAATAATCAGCTAAGCGATCGGGAAGAGCATCTCATACGAGCCGGCGGTTTGGTCATTTCCGACATTGTTTTGTGGGAACTGGCCAAGCTTGTTCAGCTTGGACGCATCTCTTTAGATTTTGACGGCACTATCTTTCGACGAGCGATGCGTCAGATAAACGTCTATCCGATCACGATGCAGATCGCCCGAAAGAGCACCGACCTTGATTTTCGGTCCGACCCGGCCGACGAGATAATCGCAGCCACCAGCGTGATTGAGCGAATGCCGCTTCTTACCAGAGACAAGAAAATTCTCAAGTCACGCATAGTCCCTCTCGCAAAATGAACTTATGAAACGATGCCCTGAATGCCGACGCGATTATTACGACGACAGTTTGCTCTACTGTCTTGATGACGGAAACGCGCTGCTCGAAGGCCCGGCGTCTGCCGATGAACCCGCAACGGCGATCTTGTCCGAGTTTAGGGTTCCGCCTTCCGGCGGCTCTCCTTCCGAGTCGCCAACCCGCGTCCAGACCAATACCACTGACAAAACTGCGATCTTACCGACGGGAACTAGCGAAATTATTCCGAAGTCCGGCGGTTTTGATAAACGACTGTTGGGTACTCTCGTCCTACTCGCCTTGATCCTTGTCGGCGGTTTCTCTGGCTATCGATATCTCTCAGGATCGAGTGCCAAGCAGATCAATTCCATCGCGGTGATGCCGTTTGAGAATAGGAATTCTGATGCCGACACGGATTATCTGTCTGACGGTTTGGCGGAATCGTTGATCTTTCGGCTTACGCAGATTCCCGATCTGCGGGTCAGCCCAACGAGTTCGGTGATGCGTTACAAGGGGAAGGAGACTGATATTGCCAAGATCGCCTCCGAACTTGGCGTAGATGCGGTGATGACCGGACGCCTTTCCAAGCGGGGCGACAATCTGAACATCACGGTCGAGCTCGTGGACGCCCGCACCAACAAGTCGCTGTGGGGCGAGCAGTATGAACGGAAACTGTCGGAATTGCTGACCACCCAACGCGAGATCGTCACCGAGATCGTGGGCAAACTGCAACTAAAACTGTCGGGCGAAAGCGAGCAGAAGCTGGCG
>JBKJJR010000222.1:0-4186 GCA_046597835.1 Pyrinomonadaceae bacterium | reverse complement strand
CTTGATCCGTGGACCGGCACGTCAAGCCTGGTCGGATTGACCGGCGTGGGTCCTATTTCGGGCCTCGCATATGATGCCGCCAGCGAAATCATGTATGGCATTCAGGCCGGGACGGGCCCGTACAACCTACTTACGATCAACCTTGCGACAGGCGTGGCAACTGCTATTGGCCCAACGGGAATTGTGCCGGGCAGCCTCGAATTCGGGCCCAATGGTTTGCTTTACGCTGGCGGCGGGCAAAGTAATGCCGGACAGCTATACAGGATCGATACGGCGACAGGTGCCAGTACTCTCGTCGGAGCTACCGGCTTTGGAAACGTAAGCGGCCTCGCGAATGTTTGTGTTCAGACGCCTACGCCATCGCCGACAGCCACTGCTACAAATACGCCAACTTCCACGCCGACTTCGACGCCGTCGAACGGCAGCATTTCGGGAACGGTCTTTTATGTAAACGCTTCGGCAACGCCGCGCTATGTTTCCAATGTAACGATCAGCGGAGCGGGATCGCCAAATGTTTCGACGACAACTGCGGCTCCGGGTCCGAACGCTGGGCAATACACCCTTACCGGTTTTGGGGCCGGCTCGTACACGGTCACGCCTTCAAAAGTAGGCGGCGTTAACGGCATCAGTTCGTTCGATGCCGCTCGAATCGCTCAGCATGTCGCAGGCATTCCTCCGCTGCTGAACGCAAATCAGTTGATCGCCGGTGATACGAGTGGAAATACAACGGTCTCGTCATTTGACGCCGGACTACTCGCACAATGGGTTGTGTCAAACGTAGGCGGAATTACGGGAACGTGGAAATTTCAACCCGTGAGCAGAAATTATCCGTCTGTAACTACGGCCATTTCGGGCGAAGATTACAATGCCGTTTTGGTCGGTGAAATAACGGGCAATTGGAACAACACGGGCGCCAGACCAATAAACAGAGGCAGCGAAGGGCCGGTGAAAAGCATTGAGGTCGCGGCTCCACAGATGGAAGCGTCGAAAGGCAGTGAGATTATCATTCCGGTAGGCGTGCAGGGAATCGATGACAAAGGGATCATCTCCTGCGAATTCGATCTCAGATACGATCCGACCATGATACAGCCGCTTTCGAACCCGGTCGATCTCGCCGGAACCGTCAGCCGCGGCCTTTCCGTAGTGGCTAATGCCGACGAGCCGGGGCTTCTGAGAGTTGTCATTTACGGCGCGATGCCGATAAATGAAAACGGCGTTCTGCTGAACCTCAGATTCACGGCGGTAGGCTCGCCGGGTTCGGTGTCGCCGCTTACGTGGGAGCGATTAATGTTCAACGAAGGCGACGTTCTGACGACGGCAGTTGACGGACGGCTCGAGATCAGCGAACGCCTGTTAACGGGCACTTTGTTGACCGACAAATAACTGCCAATTGCCCTACTGGTTAGTAAAGCGTCGTCTGAAAAGACGGCGTTTTATTGTGCTTTTCGCCGATTTTTGGTCAAAATCTGGTTAAAATCTGAACTGATGACTCGAAAAGCCGTCCTAGGCGACGCTTTTTGCTTTCAATGTCGACGCTTTTCGCCTATTTTAGACGGCCATTTTTTGCTTCGCTCTGCTTCGACGATACCTGCGTTTACCATTTTGCGCACACCTGCTTACCTCAGGGCTTGAACGTGCCGTTGATAGCGGTGTTTACCATTTCGCATTTATCAATGATCGTTATTCTTTAAATTGCGCTTGACAAAAAATATTATGTATGAAACAATAGTGCAATTATGAGAGCAGACTGGCAAGAAATTCCGCGCGGCGACATAATGCCGCAGCACTCAGGCATTTATGTGACGATGAACCGGATGGGCGACATTGTAATGAGCCGCGTAACGTACGAAATGCTCGGCAGCCCGCCGGCATTTGTGATGCTCTATGACAAAACCAATCGGCGCATCGGCTTAAAACCGGCTGCGCTTGCAACACGCAACGCCTACCCGGCCCGCGTAGCAAGCCGCGCCGGCGCTAAAAAGATCCACGGCCATCGCTTAACGCGCGAACACCGCATCGACCTGCCCCAAACCGTCCAATTTTACGACGCCGACCTCGACGAAGACGGCGTTTTGGTCCTCGATCTCCGCACCGCCAAACCGTCGCGCCGTGGGAGCAAGGACCTACGCGATCGTGATCGGTAGCAGACTGTTGTATAAATTTCGCAAACCGAGCATCTGGTACTCGCTCGATTCAAAAGGCAAAAAACAAAAACACGTCCGCGACGCCAACGGTGTGAGCATTAGCCGCGAAGAATAGGACTAAGCTTGTCACTGCCTTGGATTTCGAAACCGTCGAAGACGGCGATATATTTGTAGCCCACAGTTCACACTGTGGGAAACCAAATACAAAATATCTAAGCCGTCAAAGACGGCGGCATAACATAGGCATATGTCACGTACTCACACCAATTTACTGACTCATATCGTTTTCAGCACACAAGGTCGTTTGCCGCTGATCACATCCGGGATAATGCACGAACTGTTCGCCTACATAGGCGCCCTTGTCAAAGAAATCAAAGGCAAGCCGATCATTATCAACGGCGTGAGCGATCATGTTCACATGCTTATCTTACTGCCGCCAAATGTTTCAGTATCCGAAGCGATGCGATTCGTCAAAGCGAATTCGTCGCGATGGATAAAGGAGAGGTTCGGAAAGAAGTTTGCCTGACCGAAAGGATTCGGTGAGTTCAGCGTATCGCGTTCAAATGTCGATGCAGTTGCAAGATATATCAGGGATCAGGAACAGCATCACAAAGCGTTCGATTTCAAAACAGAATTTGTTTCGTTACTGGACAAGAATGATGTCGATTACGATGAACGATATTTGTGGGATTGAATTATGCCGCCGTTTTCAACGGCTCGGATCTCTTTGGAACCTGTTCCCACAGTTCGCACTGTGGGCTACAAATATGCCGTCGGTTTCACCGACTTTCGGAACGAAGACTACCAACACAGCCGCAAGCGCGTGATCTGGTATTCGTTTGATTCGAACGGCCGAAAACAAAAACACGTCCACGACGCCAACCGCGTCGGCATCAGCATCAGCCGTAAGGGGAATAACCCGTTAAGGCTCTGCCGTCTAGTGCAAACTTGTTTTGTTTTCGGCGGCTTCTATTTCGGGATTTTCGGAGGATCGGGCAGTTGAGTGCAGATTTGAACACTTCCCTCGGTAAAATCCGTAGCCCCTGTCCGCGGATCGATGCCGTTTGGCGCGTCAATTTTCATGTCTCCGAAATACTTTTCGCCGAAAATCCAATGCGGTCCGTATCCTACTGTTTGATCACCCGAAACATACTGAAAGGAGTTCGTTTCGGTGTTGGGAGAAGAATATTTCATAGTAATTGAGCTCACTCCGCGCGATAGAACATCTTCGCTGGGTTTGCGAGGCAAGCACGTTACCATCAACTTCGAGCCAACCAAGAGATTGTGCTTGGCGGTGTATTGAATCGTTCTAATGAGCAGGATTGCGGCCGATTGTGGACCGGCCTCGTTGGAAAGAACACGCAGAAGATCTCGGTTAAGACGGGTAAGCACGTGAGGGGCAATTCGCTGGCCCGCGACTTTGAGTGCAGACTGTTCGTCCTGTCCAACATAGAGCCGCGACGCAAACGAATTCCGTGGCGGTAAAGACTTCCAGTTCTCATCGAGCGCATTCGTCACTTGAAATATCATAGGCGAAACTGTAGCTGGATTGCCCTCAATCTCAGTCAGCCCCCATCCAATTCCTACGAATGTATGAGGATAATTGAACTTCGTCCACCTATTTATTCTCTCAAAAGCCCCCGTCGCTTGGTCATTCATATGATCGACAATGTCAGGAAGTTTAGCCTGACCATGCTTTGCAGCATCTATTAGCACCCGCGAAAGCCAAATGTCTGTGGGTTCACCGTCTAGTTGGGCAAGCCCTGTGTATCCAAATGCGATCGTACCATTAGAACCGGTCCAAATAACGGCTTTGTTTTTGTCGTCATTTGCAACCATGCCGTCCCATACCCCGCCCGCGAAGGTAAGTCGTCGATCAGACACCTGAATTACATAGTCTTTTGTGAGCCAACTTAGAACGAGAGTCATCACCAATCCTAGGTTTCTTCGCCCGTTACCAGACGAAGCCTCTCAAAATAACAAACAATTAAACCGCAATTGCTCGCAAGTTGGGATCACTTGCGTCCTGAAATTTATCAGAG
>JBKJJR010000182.1:0-8717 GCA_046597835.1 Pyrinomonadaceae bacterium | reverse complement strand
GCTCGAGCTACCTGCCGTTGGGGAACGCGCATCTGTCATTCGTGGATCTGTCGTAACGACATACTGGCTTGCCGCAACTCCGCCCAGTTGGGTAGCGTTCGTGGCTATTGTGGCACTATCGGTGTTAAGGCTTTTTACCGAATACGGCGCGCTGTCGATCTGCTGGCGAGGCGAAAGCGTGTTAAACGATCCGCCGCCCGTCGGCCGCACCCTTAACTCAAGATAACGGTTCGCACCCGGAAACTGGCTTCCGAAATCAAGCGAAACCGAGAAAATTCCGCTCGACACAGCAACCGAGCTTCGCGTCACCGTCGAGCCGACCTGCGCCCCGGCCGACAGAGCATCGAACAGCGCAAATTCAAAATCGTAATTGCCATTAGCAAGATTTACGCCGTCCTTCAGGCTCCCCTGATAAGTAAACTCCGTCGTCTGGGCATTAATTTGTCCCGCAAGGACTAGGCAGAATATCGAACTCAGAGCAAACAATAAGAACCGGTTTGAAACGCCGGTTAGTAGGGATATGTGCAACATAGATATGTCTCCTTTGTATTTTTGACCACCCAATTCACTCTCGTTAGAGTATAGATCACCCTAAAGAGCAAAAAAGATCGACCTGTGAACGCTAATTTTCTCACTCAGCTTACACTCAAAGTTCTGTTTTGACAAGGCAAAATGATCGGGGGCGACTTGCCGCACTGGCACGGAAGTTACGTCATATCGAGAAAGTTGCGTCATATCCGGAAAGTTGGTATTTCAATTTGTCTTGAGAATTGCTAGATTGATGTGGGAAAGTTGGAATTACGCCGGCTCACTCTGTTTGAAAATCTAATACGTCGAGGTTTAGTAAGGCAATTAAGTTTGGAACACGTGGAACATTTGGAACACGCGGAACACCCGGAACACTTGGAACAGGGCGCAAGGCCGCCGCTTGTTCCAGCCAAGATCGGCGGTCCGGAAAGACCTGAAACGCCGTAGGCCACCTGTTTACACTAGTTACGGATTTTTACATTGTCTTACTTTTTTTCCGAAACGGTGGTACAAGGCCAAAATGCGACTGTAAACTGCTGTGTTTACAGGATTTATTTTGTACCACTCGGGTGCGGTACAAGAGTGGTACAAGCGGTACAAAAAAATGCTGGGACATTTGGGCCACCAGTTCCCCGAACGGAGCAAAGGAAAGGCCGGAGTGGGTGCTCCGGCCGAATATACTGAGGAATACTGTTGGTTTTCAGGGGTCGTGGTTTAGCGGTTACTGCTTATTTTGCGGGTGGAATCTTGTTGCAGGCTATTGTCACCTGATCTGCGTCTCGTAGCCCGTTTTGACGCGAAGCTGCTGATTTTTGTTGAGTCGAATATGCTTGCCGCGTTTTATCACGACGGCTCCGACGCCGTATGCGGCGCCTACACCGGCTCCGACGGCGACTCCGACCGGTCCGCCGACAAGTCCGCCGATGAGCATTCCGGCTCCGGCCGGTGCACCGATCTTGATCGCGTTCTGTTTGTATGAATTTTGCCCGATCGCGGTGCCTTCATTGTCAACGCGCTTGACGTTATCGCCCTTGACCGGCATCACTTCCGTGAGGACCGCATTGAAATTGCTCCAGCGTTTATCGCTCAAAACTATACGGTCAAATGAAAGCGACATTTCCGAATGCCCTTTCAGCCGGCCCGGCTTGGAAACCTTGCTGACGCGGCCCTCGATCGTCGCTCCGGCGATCTCGGACGGAGAAGAGACCTTCGCCGTAAAAGCAGTGCCCTCGCGGGACTCTTGGGTATTGAGGTCGTTCTGCAGCTCTAGGATCAGATCCGTATCGCGAGGAATGATGATGCTCGCGTTGGCGTCCGTTTGGATCGAGATCGGAACATTGACCGCTACCGACGTCTCTGAGGGCTTTGTTTCCGTCGTCGCAGTTTCGGTCGGGTTGACGGCAACTACGCGTTTACTTAAACCGACCGGCAGGTTCGCATCAAAGGTGCGTTTCTCAAAACCGGTATCATAGCCCGATTCGAACCCTTGTTGATAACCGTCGCGGTAATCTTCCATCGAGCCGTAGTCTTTGGTATATGCCCTGTCAGCCTTTGTATACTCTGCGTGGCGCAAATAATCTTTCGAGGCACTGTCGATAATGTCCTTGTATCCGGCCATAAAGCCGTCCGAATATCCGGTGCGGTATCCACGCTGGAGAGCTCCGTTTGAGTCCTGCGTCTGGGCAAGTGCCGGCCTGACAACAACATCCGGAACAACCATGCAGATTAAAAAGGTGCTTAAGATAATCGCGAGGACATTTCTATTTAGCTTCATTTCGCTCTCCGTTCAATTATTGCTGGAATGATCAAGAAATACAGTGACCGGATAAGTTTATACATCAATAATTCATAACATGCAAGAGCTTTTTAAAGTTTTTTTTGCTTAATTATAAAAAGGCCGATTAATACAGTGCTTAATGCAAAAAAAGAAAATATTCCCCGCCTCGCGTTGCTGTGAGAAACTGCGTTCGAAGGGCGGAATTAAAAACTTTTACGGAACAAGTAAGAAGCGCGGATGAAAAATGTGCGGTTGTTTCGCGCAAAGCCGGGTTCGGCTTGGTTTGTGAAGGGGTTAAAACCGTTATAGTTAAAATTGTCATTGTAGCCCGCATAAAAGGCCGAGCCGGGGTTTGGGTTCCATCCGAATAGGAGCTGGCCGCTGGCGTTCGAATTTAGCGTGTCGTAATCCCACCGTGCACGCACGTAAGTGAAGCGGGTAAACGAGTAAGTCGAGCGGAGTGAGAAAATATTCGTGTCAAATGCGATCAGCCCGGTGTCGTCACGCTTCAGCTTGCTCTTCGTGTAATCCAACGAGATGCGGAGCGGGTCAATTGGCTTATATTCGAACCCAAAATTAACATCAAATTGGCGCCCTGTGCCCGGATCGAGTGACGGCGGAGGAGCAAAGTCGGGATACGGATTAGTTTTCGGGTCTGCTTGGTACAAATATAATCCGCGAATATACTGGAGATATTCGGGGCTGTGCAGATACGCTTGAAACGCTCCGCTCGCACGCGGGTAACGGGGGCCCGCTCCGAAATCGTAGTCGAACGCATTAAAGATCATCCCGGTAAAGCCGTAAATAGATAACTGTTTGTTGACGGTCTTGTTAAAGTTGAAGCTGTAGTAAAACTGCTTTGCCGTCCGCTCCGACGCGCCGGCAAATCCGCCGAAGAATTCCTCGGCGAAATTTCTTTCATGACCGGTCCCCACTTCGGCGTTAACAAACAGGTTGCCCTGCATTTGAAGGTTGAGGCGGGTGCCGAGTAGGCTGTCCTGGCCACGTCCCTGGAAGTCAAAGAGAATACGCCCAAATTGGCGCCAGTCGGCGCGGATCAATTTGGCCTTTGGATTTGATTTTGTGCTCCAGCGGTTGGATGCGAATATCGTATTCGAATTGACCCGTCGCGTAAAACCCGCATCTGCGCGATAGTCCCTCGTCCGCCCAGAAGCTTCGACATACCAGCCGTGCGTATCTGCCGTGTGATCGAGATTCCAAAAGTAGCCAAATCCGTTGCCGACACGATAGCCGTCGTTAAAACGTTTTTTCGAGTAAGTTTCTAAAACCTGAAACGTCATCAGGGTTTTCGGATCTATCTTGAATCTACCGTCAAAACCACCGACAAAATTGCGGTTCTTCGGGAACGTCCGGGCGGAAGCAAAAAACCCGAAATGATTTTCGCTGCCAAAATCGCGTTTGAGCCGAAGCACGCCAAAATTAGCGTTCTTATCGAGAAACTCTTCGATCGGCGAGCACCTTCGCGCTGTTCGGCCGTTAGCGATATCTTCCGCTCGCCCTTGCTGGCAAACCGATAGCTCTCCGCGTTCATCCTCGGAATAATTTCCGGGGGCGTTATCAGAGGCGGCCAGAAAACCGAACGTGTTCTTGCCCGACTTGCCTGACAGCTTTACCGCGACGTCCGGGTCGATTATCGTGCGCGAATAAAAAGGCTGGAGCGACGTTTCAAAAATATCCTTGCCTTCGAGAAAAAACGGACGTTTTTCCTGATAGAAGATCGGAAAGCGCTGATTCGCCGTTACGACAAGAGCGTCGGCTTCGATCTCGGCGTAATCGGGGTTGATAGCGGCGTCCAACGTGACGTTAGGGCTGAACGTATATTTCAGGTTGACGCCCAATTCGTCTTTTATCGGATTGTTTGTAAATTTTCCCCGGTCCTGCAGCCCGATCGGATTATAGATCGGGTCGTAAACGCCAAATTGTGTAAAGCCGCGATTTGGGATCGTGCGTTTTCGCACGCCCGTTTCGGAAATGGTAATACTCGGCACTATCTCGAGGGTGCGTTCATATTTTATTTCATCCAGTCCGGTGATCCTGCCGTTCTTGATCAGAAAGCCAGAGACATCACGGTCGTCAGGCAGCCATTGATCAAACTCATCGTTGAAACGGTCGATATTTCGCGCGGCGTTGAATCCCCAACGCTTACCTTTGCCGGCGGCGTAACGGAGAGATTTGAACGGTATCTTGACCTCGACCGACCAGCCCCAATCGTCGATCACGCCCTTTGATTCCATCACGATGTCCACCGAAAAATCAGCTCCTTTTCCCTCGGTGTAAATACCGTCCTGCTGGATTCCGAGCGGGTTGAAGCTGAGCACATACGCCCGCCGCTGATCGTCGTAAGTATCGAGCCACATCCGCACGTTGTCTTCGCCAAAAACGTTATCGCGCTTGGCGACGGTCGCTCGAACTTTGTCCCGCTCGTCCCAACATTTAAATGCGACGTAAAGGTATTTTTCGTCGTACATCATGAGAACTTCGGTCGGTTTTGACGGCGCGGTATTGTAACCCGGATTCGTTTGGTAAAAGTCTTTGAAGACGGCTGCCCGCTTCCAGATCTCTTCGTCAGGGCGGCCGTCGATCAAAAGTTCTGCCGAAATTTTGGGAATGTTGATCGGTTGAGCTTTTTCGAGCGGAACTGCTACCTTTCCTGATCTGGCCACTGTATTGCCGCTTCCAGATGCCGAGTTCGCCGAGTTTGATGCCGTGACTGTGGCTGATCGAACGGCTTGCTGAGCCGTAGCACAATACACGAAAATTATTATTGCCAGAATGGTACCGATGTTCTTCATAAATGCACCTAAAAATTAGGAAATGAAATTACATATGATGATGGGGGATAAAATTGCCTGCTGACTGAAACGCTGATCCAGTCAGAAGGTTTCAATGAATTAGTCTTTTGAAGAAATAAAAAGTTATGGGAGCCGGACGTAATAGGCAACCCCCGCGCGTTACCAGGCACGACGCATGTAACACGAACGTATCGCCCATACTAGCGCTCGAACTCGTGCGAAGGTTTCAACAGCTAAACGATTCATCTACATAAAACGGGCATTTAGGAAATGCGTATGGTAGTATCAGTATTTTCGTTTTCCTGCCGAAAAAGCCAGATGTCAGAGATCATTGAAAATGAAACAGTGCCGCCGATGACCACGTTCGACGAAGAAATACACCACACGATTGACGATGCCTACGACATCGAAGAGGTTTGGGAAAAGGAGATCGTGGTTGGCGATGTCTTCCGAAATCTTGTCCACCATCCGGCGCAATTGATCACTCGTTGGAATTGGAAATCCGTCGTTTTAGCCGTCATTATTCGGGGATTGATTTACCTCACTATCTATCTCGTTAGTGGAGAAAACTGGACCGTTACGCTAACGGCGGTCTTTGTCGAAATTCCCTTTCGACTTCTTACGACGGGCGTCGCCGGAGCGCTTGTCCAATCATTTAGAAAAGCAAAACCCATCTGGCTTGCTAATACCATCGTCTCGATCATGCTTCCGGCCTTTAGCCACACAGTGGAGTTTGCTGCTCATTATGGCCAAGAGCGCTACTTTTCCCATGTATTAGCTGCCACAAAAGACGGAGTAACGCGCCAGCGGACATTCGCTATTTCGGTCATATTTTCCGTAGTCTCTGTCCTTTTTAATCTTTACGCAATGCGAAAAGGGGCTCTACTTGTCGGAGCCGGCGAAGCTACGCAATCATTAAAAAACGACCTCAAGCAAATGCCGCGGCTTGTCATCGAATTTGTCATTGTTCTTCCCGTTCTGATCTCGCGTTTTATTGAAAGCGGCAAGCTGCAATACGCTCTCGGCGTGTTCGCGAGTTTTGGCATTATGGTCGGTGCTATTCTCGGCGCCGCACGCGGCAAATGGCACTGGGCGTGGACTTCGGCTATCGGGGCGTGGTCGCTGCTTTTATTTGCTACCGTGCTGGCGATGGTTGTTAGACGAAATCTCGGCCTCAATGCCCGCACGGAAGAAAGTTAAATTTTCAGATGCTTGAATTGGTTTTTGCGAGTTTGAGAGTGCGTCCTTTTAGGACGCTGATCAGCGTCGTCGGCGTGGCACTTGGCGTCGTGTTGGTCATTTTGTTTACCGGCCTCGCCCGCGGGATGACGAACGACCTCGCCAAACGCGCCGCCAACTGGAAAGCTGAGATCGTCTTCACGCGGCCCGGCGGGATGGATACGATGAGTTCCAACACGGCTGTAAATCTCGGTTATGTCAACAAGCTGCTCGAGATCGAGGGTGTGAAGTCGACCGTGCCTGTTATCCGTTACGTCTCGCCGGATTCCCGCGGCAAATGGGGAATAAAACAGGTTGATGGCGTCGATTGGCAGCCGTTCGCAGATATGAACGGCATGAGTCTCGTCGAGGGCCGCGCCGCCGTAGCAAACGACGAGATCATAATGGACGAACGCGAGATCCAAACCGAAAATCTCAAGATCGGCGACACTTATGAATTGTTTGGTGGCAAACATTACAAGATCACGGGCGTTTTCTCGCCGCCCTCAGGGGCGAGAACAAAAATGTCGCTCGCCGCGATGCAGGAGGCACTGCAAACCGACAAATGTACTTACATCCTTGTAAAGATCAAAGACGGCGCCGATCCTGCAAAGGTCGCCGCCAAAATAAATGAGGTCCTGCCCGGCAATAAGATAAATCTGACCAGCGATCTGGTGATCGACGCCCAGGAACGAATTCCGGGATTGACTACTTTCCTTCGCGTCCTTGTCGTGCTTGGAGCGTTTGTCAGCATAATTTTTGTTTTGCTTTCGATGTACACCACCATCACTGAACGCCGCAAGGAGATAGGCATTCTCAAATCTCTCGGTGCATCAAAAACCTTCATCATCGGCTCGATCGAGGGCGAAGCATTTTTCATCGGCGTTCTCGGCGTCACGCTTGGATTTATTGCCGCTTTTATAACTTCGTTTGTGATCGGCCGCGCGTTTGCGCTCTCTTTTGAATTCAGCCTCGGCTGGATGCTCACCTCAATAGCCATCGCCGTCGGCGGCAGCCTCTTCGGCGCACTCTATCCCGCATGGCGAGCCGCCGGCATCGACCCCGTCGAGGTTATGGTCAACGAGTAAGTCTTGTTTTCATTAATAACTTGCCTTTTCACTTTATCTGTATTATTCTAGTGTTTTATAGATGCAACGTTATGTCGTAATATGGATTCGTCTAATGGAAATGCCCTAGCTCTGATCGATTGCAATAACTTTTTCGTATCGTGCGAAAGAGCTGTCAATAAAGCTTTGCAAGATCGCCCCGTGGTTGTGCTTTCCAACAACGACGGCTGTATCATTTCGCGCAGCAATGAGGTAAAAGCCCTCGGCGTAAAGATGGCCGAGCCTCTCTTTCATGTGCGCGAGCTGCTCGAAAAGCACAACACCGCCATACTTTCGTGCAGCCATGCTCTTTATCGTGATTTTGCCAACCAAATACACACGATCTTGATCGAAGATCTCGGTAAAAATGTAGTGGAGCTTTATTCGATCGACGAGGCTTTTGTTGACGTGGGGCCGCCCGACAAGCTCAAGCTTTTAGGCGAGCATGTGAAACAGATAATACTAAAAAAAACCGGCATCCCTGTCTCGGTCGGCACTGCCGAAACCAAAACGCTTGCCAAACTCGCCAATAACATTGCAAAAACATCTGTTAAAGCCAACGGCGTGCTTGACCTTTACAATTCGCCATACACTGACCTTGCTCTCAGGCAAACCGATGCCGGCAATATATGGGGTGTCGGCCGCCGCTCCGCCCATCATCTAAAAGAGCATGGCATAAACACGGCTTTTGAATTAAAAAAAGCCGATCCAGAAAAGATCCGCAGTTACTTGAATGTTTTCGGAGCAAGGACCGTAATGGAACTGAACGGTATCAAATGTCTGCCGCTGGAGGTTACCGAAAAAGATAATAGATCGATCGCACACACGCGGACTTTTGGCCGCACGATCAGCAATTTTCAGGAGATAAAAAATGCTATTTTTTATTTCACGACGCGGGCTCTCGAAAAAATGCGTTGGAACGATCTGACGGCCAAGGTCGTCACCGTCTATCTGCAAACAGACCGTTTCCGTCCGGAACCGCATTATTATTCAAACGCATATTCATATAATTCCGTTTACTATTCCGATATAACGAGCGAGATATATCAATGGATAGCGATCTGCCTCGAAAAAGTATTCCTGCCAAACATGCAGTATAAGCGGGCCGGAGTTGTCTTGGGAGAGTTGGCTCCCGTCAATGCCGCTTCTCTGCGGCTTTATGGGCAGGCAGATTTCGAACGCCGTCACCGGCTCGTCAAGTATATCGACGAACTGAATTTAAGATACGGCCGCGACGTGATCCGCTTTGCCGCGCTAAAGGACAGCGGCGGCTGG
>JBKJJR010000143.1:0-5007 GCA_046597835.1 Pyrinomonadaceae bacterium | reverse complement strand
AGGCTTATGTTGGTCGGACTGATTCCCGAACGCTTGGCAAGCTCCGCCTGAGTCCATTCTTTCAACTCACGGAGCATCCTGATAACCTCTCCGGTCGTGTTTTGAACTTGCCGCCTTGCCGGACGGAAATCGTCTTTATTTAACTTGATCATATCTACCTCAATATTTATGCGGAGTTATCTCCAAAACATAAACCGTTACCATATCGCGGTCAACGGTATAAATTACCCGAAACTGCAAACTTAATCTGGAAGATCTTTCGCCGGATCGCTGACTCAGCAGTTTTTCGTCTCGAAAACCCGGGAACTCCCGAAGTGTTTCTGGCCCGTCACTAAAGACGATGTCTTTCCACAAATTATATTTCTTAACAACATTAGGCGGCAGTTTCCGACAGATCCTATCAATGTCATTAGGTTCAAGGATCCGCCACATTATTAAATAAGATAACCTATTGAGTCTAATAGGTCAAAATATTTTTCATGGGCCCTTTTGCAAAATCTCCGCCGCATCGTTGCGTGTATAAAATTCTTGACTGCTTATGCAACAGTATGCTAGAATGACAAGACTACTTGATCTTTGAAAACCGAAAAAAGTAAGTTTTCGTGGCTTGCTCGGCTCACGGACGGTACATTCTGCCTGTGGCACATTGTGACACAAACTTTTTTTCCAAAACCGTGGTACAAGGCCAAAATGCGGCGATAAACCGAATTATTGCAACATTTATCTTGTACCACCCGGGTGTGGTACAAGAGTGGTACAAGCGGTACAAAAAAAACGTTGGGCAATTGAACATCGCAGTTCAAGTGCAGTGTTTACAGCATTTAGATTGTGCAACAACATTTTGGAACACCTGGAACACGTGGAACACCTAGAACACGTGGAACGGATGGAACACGTGGGACAGTCACTCTTAGACAGTCGGCCCGCCGCTGAATTGACAACCGACGCGGATTCATTTATTTATAAGGCAATAACACCACGTGGACACTGAATATACAACTGCGTACATCGGTTTGGGATCGAATCTTGGCGATAGGGCCGGCAATCTGCTGCTGGCCGTGCGGGCATTGATGGAGGCGAGTTTTGTCGTCCACAAACTGTCCGCCATCTACGAGACCGAACCGGTCGGGATCGAATGCGACACACACTTCCTGAATATGGTCGCCGAGATCCGGGTAAAAAACGTCAGCGCTTCGCAGATGCTGGCTCGCCTAATGAGGATAGAATATCTGCTTGGCCGCCGGGACAAATCGCTGAATAAGCCTCGAACTGTCGATCTCGACATTCTCTTTTTTGGCGATGCGCGGATCGAGAGTGAGTTTCTCATTCTTCCCCACCCGAGGCTGCATTTGCGCAAATTCGTCCTCTGCCCGCTTGCCGAGATCGCACCGGATTTTGTCCATGGACTGTTGAAAAAGGATATCGCCGACATTCTCGCCTGCTGCGAGGACTCAAGCGACGTGAAACGCTGGAACCCCAACTCAGTCGGCAGTTCGCAGATAGCAGATGGCAGTGAATAGCGGATTACTGCCAACCACCTACGAAATTTGTTAAGCTTTATAGAAAACTATGGCGTATCTTCAACCTGACAAAGAGGGCAAAGTTTATCTCCCGGCTATCCGGACCGCCAAGGAAAACGGCCAAAAGCTCGTCTGCCTAACGGCGTACGATTACCCGACCGCCCGCATCGTTGACGAAGCCGGCGTCGATATGATCCTCGTCGGCGACAGCATGGGCAACGTCATTCACGGCTACGGAAACACGATCCCGGTCTCGATCGACGAAATAACCTCGGCGTGCATCGCGGTCAAACGCGGCACCGAGCGGGCAATGGTGATCGCCGATATGCCGTTCGGCACCTATCACGTCAATGAAGACGAGAGCGTCCGAAACGCTCTTCGCCTGATGAAATACGGCGGCGCCGAGGCCGTAAAACTCGAGGGCGGCCGCAACCGCGTTGAACTTGTCAAGAGATTGGTAAGCGAGGAAATTCCGGTCGTCGCCCACATAGGCCTGACGCCGCAATCTGTTTACAAAATGGGCGGCTATCGAGTTCAGGGGCGCACACCGGAACAGGCTAAACTGCTCATCGAAGACGCCAAAATGCTCGAGGACGCCGGAGCGTTTGCAATTGTCCTGGAACTTGTTCCGCGTGAGGTTGCGGGTATGATCACGAAGGAACTCAAAATGTCCACCATAGGGATCGGCGCCGGCCTCGAATGCGACATTCAGGTGCTCGTCCTGCACGATCTCGTCGGAATGACCTTTGGCCGCCAGCCGCGTTTCGTCCGACAATACGCCAACATTCGCCAGGTTATGACCGAGGCGATCCACAACTGGGCAAAGGACGTAAAATCCGGCGCATATCCAAACGATCAGGAATCGTACGGCCTCACGGACGAGACAAAGGTCGCACTGAAAGGTTCCTAGATGCAGATCATAAATCGCCGACAACGAATGTTCTCCATCTCACGTAAGCTACGGCGTGACGAGAAGACCGTCGGTTTTGTTGCGACCATGGGAGCTTTGCACGCCGGTCACTTAGCACTTGTCAGCGAGGCCCGGAAAAGATGCGATATTGTCGTCGTTTCGATATTCGTTAATCCGACGCAGTTTAACGAGAGGTCGGATCTCGAAAAATATCCTCGCGACCTCACCGCTGACGCCGCGATGCTCGCTGAATTCGATGTGGATTACATCTTCGCTCCTGATGCGGACGAGATCTATCCGGAAGGCTTTTCGACGTTTGTAAATGTCGACGGGTTGACGGAAGCACTGGAAGGAGCGTCGCGGCCCGGTCATTTTCGAGGTGTCGCGACAGTTGTCACGATCCTATTCAATACAGTTAGGCCGGATCTCGCTTTTTTCGGACAGAAAGACGCACAACAGGTCGCGGTTATCAAACGGCTCACGGCCGATCTTGGGTTTGAGACAGAGGTAGTTATCGTTCCGACAGTTCGCGAAAAATCGGGTCTTGCGATGTCGTCGCGAAATTCGCGGCTTACCGCCGAAGAGCGGGAAAAGGCCGTGGTGATCATCGAAGCGCTTCGGCAAGCAAAACTTGAATTCAAAAAAGGTGAACGAAACGCGTCGGATCTCACTCAAATTGTAAAAAACAAGATAACAGCGGAACCGCTCGCGACTCTTGACTATGTGGAGATTGTTGACCGTGATACCCTGCAAGCTGTTGAAAAGGTTGGAGATGAAGAAACGCTCATCGTCGTTGCGGCGGGTGTTGGCGCGATCCGTTTGATCGATAACGTCATCCTTAATCAAAAGCAGTAGCTTGGTATCAAATTTGCATCTAATTAGCTTGAAAGTGCCGGTTTCGGCATTTCATAAATGTATGAAAACAATTAAAGGCTCAATTGCCATATTGGCGCTAACGCTCGCGACCGCTTTTACTGCGTCGGCACAAACAAATCTCACATCGCTCGACGGCACACGCGTCAATGTCGAGGGCCAGAACGGCAAGGTCGTTGTTTTGGCGATCGGTGCAAGCTGGCTGCCGTTGTCAAATAAAGAGGCGGAATTTACCAATGTACTGGCGAAGAAATACGCCGGCCAAGAAGTGGTGTTTTATTTTATCGCCACCGATTCGGCGAACGCTGGCTCTAAGAATTTTGCCAGCGGCGACGCTATTCGGAAATTCGGGACCGGCAACAGACTTACCGTCCCGCTTTTGCGCGACCCCGACGGTGCGGCCACTCTCCGTAAATATAATGTCGAACAGGTCCCATCGTTTGTAATTCTTGACAAAAACGGCAAACAGGTTGGAGACCCAATTGGCGGTATCGATCCAACCGGGAAATACGACGTCACAATCCTTATATCGAAGACCATCGACAGCTTACTTTAGGTTATGAAAATTCGGGCCGTTTGATCCACAAGCTATGCCAATTCTAAGAAAGCGGCAGATAGAAAATCTTGAACAGCTAAGCGGCGAGGAACTTCGATCCTTCATCGATTCGCTCCCTGCCAGACAGGAAACGATCGGTGAATTGCTCGACTATGTCGAAGACGAGCTTTACGAGACCGAGTGCGATCATAGCCTGCGTCATGCGATGCGTTACATGATGGAACAACATCTTAATTTCGGCAAGATCACATCGTGGTTGAATGACAACGGCGGTTACTGCGACTGCAAAGCAATGGAACAGATCGCTCCGATATGGCGGGCCAAATTTGGCGACGATTGACGCTTAGCTTTTTCCGTTCAACATTTCTGCCAGATACTTTCCCGTAAATGAACCTTTCACCTTTGCCACATTTTCCGGCTTGCCAGTTGCGATGACTTCGCCGCCACCGATGCCGCCTTCAGGGCCTAGGTCGATAACCCAATCCGCTGTTTTTATCACGTCTATGTTGTGCTCGATCACAAGCAGGCTGCCGCCATTGTCAATCAGTGCGCGAAACGCTGTTAGCAGCTTGTTTATGTCGTCGAAATGCAGGCCGGTCGTAGGCTCGTCAAAGATAAAGAGCGTTTTGTTGGCAGTTTTTTGAGCGAGGTGCGAGGCGAGTTTTACACGCTGAGCTTCGCCGCCGCTCAAGGTCGTGGCGGATTGGCCAAGTCGCAAATAACCAAGGCCGACTGCGTCCATCACCTTTAGGCGAGACACGATCTTACCGACATCTTTAAAAAATAATATCGCTTCGCGTATCGTCATTTGCAGCGCCTCGTGGATGTTCTTGCCTTTGTATTTGACGTCTAAAACATCCTGCTTAAAACGCATTCCGCGACAGTCTTCGCAAGTGAGTTCGACATCGGCGAGGAATTGCATCTCGATAGTTACCGTGCCCGAACCTTGGCAAATTTCGCAGCGTCCGCCGGGGACATTGAATGAGAAATGCGATGGATTGTAGCCCTTTGTCTTTGCCGTGTTAGTTGCGGCAAAGACTTCCCGGATCGCGTCGTAGGCTTTGATATATGTAACCGGATTAGAACGCGGCGTGCGGCCAATGGGCGATTGGTCGACTAAAATAATGTCGTCGACAAGATCGCCTCCT